>NZ_WYDQ01000002.1 GCF_024105635.1 Oceanicola sp. 502str15 | reverse complement strand
CCTTGCGTCCTTCATCCTGCGAAGCTCTCGATCGGCAGCTCGGCGCCGAGAAGCATCTTGGTATAGTTGTCCCGCGGTCTGGAGAAGATCCGCTCGGTCTCGCCCGTCTCCACGATCTTGCCGTAGCGCATGACGGCAACCCGGTGCGCGAGAGAGCGCACGGAGTTGAGATCGTGGGTGATAAAGAGCGTTGCGAGGTTCATCTCGCTCTGGAGGTCGCGCACCAGGTCGATGATCTGCGCGCGCACCCGGATATCGAGGGCCGTGGTTGGCTCGTCGAAGACTACGAAGCCGGGCTTCGTCACCAGCGCCCGAGCCATGCCCACGCGTTTCTGCTCGCCGGCAGTCAGCTCGTGCGGAAAGGCCTCGGCCTGCGCGGGTCTCAGGCCAACCAGTTCGAGCATCTCCATGACCCGGTCGCGTCGCTGTGCGGCGCTCTTCATCTCCGGATTGAGCGCCAGTGGTTCAGCGACGAGCCGGTCGACCGTCCAGCGGGGATTCAGGGCGACGTAGGGCTCTTGGAACACCATCTGGATATCGCGCCGGAGCGGGCGGAAAAGCCCGTCCGAAAGCGGCAAAACGTCTTTGCCCCTGAAGAGCACGGCGCCGCGGTCGGTCTCGAGCAACCGAACGAGACACTGGCCAACGGTGGTCTTGCCAGAGCCGCTTTCGCCGACCAGCGCCAGCGTCTCGCCCGGGCGGATCGCGAAGGAGACATCGTCGACCGCCTTCACCACGTGGCCCGAGGATGTGTTGAAGTGCTTCACGAGGTTGACCACCTCGATGATCGGTTGGTCGGCGGCACCCTCTTCGCTATCCTGCACCGTCATCGGCACAGGGCGAGCGCGAGCGGCACTCAGCAATTCGGCACCATAGGCCGTGGAGGGCCGATTGAGAAAGGTGCGGGTCTCGCCGTCTTCAACGATGCGGCCGTCGCGCATGATCGCGACGCGGCTACAGTAGCGGGCAACGATACCCAGATCATGGGTGATGATGACAGCAGCCACCCCGGCCTCGCGGCAGCGCGCCAGCAGCAGGTCAAGCACCTGCACCTGGATCGTCGCGTCGAGCCCCAGAGTTGCGTCGTCCGCCAGGATGACCTCCGGCTCGGCGATGAGCGCCATGGCAATGACGACCCGCTGTGCCATGCCACCCGAAAGCTGGTGCGGATAGGCCTCAGCGCGGCTTTCGGGGTCAACTATCCCGACCTGGGTGAAGATCTCGATGGCCTCGGCCTTCGCCTGTTTCGCCGAGAGCCCCTTGTGCGCCTGGAGCACGTCGGCCACCTGGGCGCCGACAGGTCGGACCGGGTCGAGCAGTGACTTGGCATCGGTGCCGATCAGCGAGATCTTCCCGCCGCGCAATTGCCGGCGTTCCTGTGGCGACATCGCTTGAAGGTTCTTTCCGTCTATCAGCACCTGCCCGCCGCTGATGCGTCCCTTTCCGGGCAGCAAGTCGATCAGGGAGCGGGCGAGCACGGACTTACCGGCGCCCGTCTCTCCGACAACTCCCAGCACTTCGTCGGGATGCAGTTCGAGCGAGATGTCGTGGAGGACGGTGGTGTCGCCGAAAGCCACGCTGAGGCCGTCGGTGGTGAGGATCGGTTTTGTGTTTGTCGATTGCATCAGCGGCGCTCCCTCCGCGGGTCCACGTATTCGCGCAGGCTGTCCGCTAGCAGGGAGAAGCTCAGCACGGAGAAGATGATTGCCAGCCCGGGGAACAGGGCGACCCACCAGACACCAAGGATCATCTGCTGCGATCCGACCGAGACCATGAGGCCCCATTCGGGCGTCGGCATCCGCACTCCGGCCCCGATGAAGGAAAGTCCGGCGGTGAGCAGAATGGCCATGCCCAGCGAGATCGAAATCTGCACGATGGCCGGCGTCAGGGCATTGGGCAGGATATGTCGGAACATGATCTGGCGGTCCCTCGCCCCGGAGCAGCGTGCTGCCGCCACGAAGGGACGGTCGCGCAGGGACAGGGCTTCGGCCCGGATCAGTCGGGCAAAGACCGGCACGAAGAGCACGGCCAGCACGATCGAGACGTTCCAGATCTCCTGTCCCATCACAGAGACAAGCGCCATGCCGAGGACGAAGACGGGGAACGACTGGATGAAGTCGAAGACACGCATCACCAGCGTGCTCGACCAGTTGCGATAGTAGCCCACGACCAGCCCGATGGGCACCCCGATGAGGAAGGCGGTGGCCACCGCCGTGACCGAGATGAGCAGATTGATGCGTGTGGCGAACACTATGCGCGAGTAGATGTCCATTCCCGACACGTCGGTTCCGAGCCAGTGCTCCGTCGAGGGCGGCTTGAGCGACATGAGCGGGTTGGCCTGCGTCGGCGAATGGGTGGCCACCAGCGGCGCGAAAAGGATCGCTGCGATCTGCAGGATCAGCAGGGCGAGCCCGAAGGCCGCTCCGGGGCGGCGCATGACGAAACGAAGGAAGTCGGCCGTTCTTCTCATAAGGCTGCTCACGTCTGGATGCGGGGGTCGGTCAGTTCGTAGAGGATGTCCACGACCAGATAGACGACGAGGATGAATACGGCGGCGACGAGCACGAAGCCTTGCAGTGCCGGGTAGTCGGAGTAGGTGACGGCCTGCACGGCGTACTGCCCAAGCCCGCCCCAGGAGAAGATCGTTTCCACCAGCACCGCGGCGCCGAGCAGGAAGCCCATCAGAAAGCCCACCAGCGTGATGACAGGCGGCAGGCTGTTGCGCAGGGCACTACGGATGATGCGCCCCTGAGGCAGGCCACTGGCCCGCTGGTGGCGGATGAAATCTGCGCGCCAGATGTCGGCGAAGGCCGTCTTGCTCATCTTCATCAGCGCTCCGGCATTGACGATCGTGAGCGTCAGCACCGGCAGGATCAGGCGCCCGGCCGCCGATCTGAAGGCATCGAAATTACCGGTCATCAGCGCATCGAAGGTGTAGAAGCCGGTGATCGTCGGCGGGGGCGTCACCATCGGGTCTATCCGGCCGAAGGGCGCCGGGGCGACGCCCAAGACCGAGAAGAGGAAGAAGATCAGCAGCAGGCCGACCCAGAAGTCGGGGATTGCGCCAGCTGCCATGCCGTAGAAGCGGCTAATGTAGTCGGCAACTCCGCCGGGACGGACCACGGCGAGCACGGCCACGGTCACGCCGATCAGCACGGTCAGCAACATGGCGTAGAAGATCATCTCGAGCGTCGCCGGTGCGCGTTCCATCAGGTCGACGGCGACCGGGTTCGAGGTGAAGAGCGAAATCCCGAGGTCTCCGCGGACGACCCCACCGAGATAGCTGACGAACTGCTCAATGAGACTATCGTTCAGCCCAAGCTGATCCCGCAGATTCTGGATGCTTTCCTCGGTCGCCATGTTGCCGAGCATCAGCAACGCAGGATCGCCTGGCAGAAGCCGAACCAGCATGAAGGTGACGAAGATCACGCCCAGCACCTGGGGGATGACCATCGGCAAGCGTTTGAGAAGAATGCGCAAAAAGCGCGGCAATCGCTGCCACATCGCGAAAAGGGTCATTTCGGTATCCACTGGAGGTAGGAATGTCGGCCGGGGTGGGCCCGGCCGACTGGAGGAGCTTTGGCGCCTTATTCCTTGTGGAAGTCGAACCACGCGTTGCCGTTGGGGGTGTACCAGGAGTAGCCCTGCACGTTCTCACGCATGGCAAGCTGGTAGCCCGGGTTGAACAGGAACACCCAGGGTGCTTCTTCCATCGTGATCTGTTGAACACGCATCATGTCGGCCACGCGGGTTTCCTCGTCCGTCGAGGAAAGGGCGTTGTTTATGAGCTCGTTCACCTCATCGCTGTGGAAATTCGAGTAGTCGATGAGTGAGTTCGAATTCAGCCAGAGGTTCGCGACATAGGCCGCATCAGGCACGATGGCCATATCGCGGAAGAAGTACATCGCGATCTCGCCCTGCGTATAGCGCTCCACCAGCGTTGAGGCCGGCAGCTTGGAGAGCTGGACGGTCACACCGGCCCGGGCGAAGGCCGTTTGCAGGATCACGGCAAGCTCTTCCTCGATCTGGTCGCCGGTCCGGTAGCCCAGCTCGGTTTCGAACCCGTCGGGGTAGCCCGCTTCGGCCAGCAGTTCCTTGGCCTTCTCCACATTGTTTTCATACTCGAAGTACTCGTCGGTAAAGGCTGGGTAGATCTCGGAAACCGGACTCTTGGTGGCGCGCGCGGTGCCGAAATAGACGGCTTCGGCGATCTCGTCGCGGGGGACGAGATAGTTCATTGCCTGGCGCACCTTCGGATCGTCGAACGGGGGCATCTCGTTTTGCATCTCGACCCGGTGGATGTAGTTGCCGAACACCTGTTCGACGCGAACACCCGGCATGTTTCCCAGCAGCGAGAGCTCGCGCGGCGAGAGATATTCGGCCACGTCCACGGCGCCGGCCTGCAGGGCGGCCACGCGGTTGGCGCTGGTGGGCATCTCGCGGAAGATCACCCGCTTGATCGCAGGGGCGCCGCGAAAATAGTCTTCGTTCGCTTCGTAGATTACTTCTTGGCCGGGGGTGTACTTCGACACCGAGTAGGGCCCGAATGAGGCCGAGTTAGTGGCAAGCCAGCGCTGCCCCCAAGGATCGTCCTCGGTGGCGATCTCCTGCATCTTGTCGGCGTCCAGAATGCCGAGGTCGCTGTTCGTCCAAAGCTTTTCGAGAAGCGGCGAGGGGTTGGGGATGGTCACGCTGACGGTCTGATCGTCGATCTTGGTAAAGGCAGTGTCGAAGTCTTCGATCTTCAGCACCTGTGTCATGTACCAGTGGAAGTTCGACTTGAGGTTCCAGCCGCGCTCGAAAGACCACATCACGTCGTCGGCGTCGAGCGGGTTGCCCCAGCTGCTCACGACGTCGTCGCGCAAGGTGAAGGTGATTGAGGTGAAGTCGTCGGATACCTCCCAGCTTTCCGCGAGGGAGCCGCCGATGGTGTCGAAATCCTCATAGAGCACACCGTCGTCACCCTCGGCCATCTCATAGGCAAGGAGGCGCTCGTAAACGTTGCGCCGCATCTCGTGCACGGCCTCGGTCGGCGGATACTCCTGATCAAGCGACTCCGGGGTCCGCGGGCCGGCGACGATGAGGGTCTCGTTCGGCGTCTGCGCCCATGCGTCAGACGGTTGCAAGATGCTCAGCGCGAGCGCGCCGACAGCGGCAAGCTTCAGGGCCGCACGCCGGTTGAGGTGCTTGAGACGCTTCGTCAACTCGGGGGATTCAATTTCTTCTGTCATTCCAAACTCCCGTTGGTCTTTGTTGTCGTGCGCGCTGAAGAAGAGAGAGACGCGGCGCATATGAGGTTCTTAATGACTTGTTTTTGCCATTGGATACAATGATGAGCGCCATGAGAAATACGTCAATTGAAATCTTTCAGGACTTGCTTCATAGTCCTTGAAACCACCGCGGACGAAGGTTTGAGCCCAATAATTAGGCAGCTTAGCGCCGCGTGTTTAAGGATTAAACGCCATGATGCTTGATCTTTTGTCTGGCCCTCAAGCTGGAGGGAGCGAAGGGGACGAATCGCCCCAGCGCCTCAAACATGGCTATGCGGCTAGCGAAATTACCCGCCGCCTGATCCTGGCGATCTTCGAGCATCGTCTGCCGCCGGGTGCCCGGATTACCGAGTCTCAGTTGGCGGATGCGTTCAACGTGAGCCGCACAGTCGTGCGGCTGTCGATGAACAAGCTTTCGGAGATCGGGGTTTTCATTAAGACGCCCAACATCGGCCATGTCATCGCTTCGCCGAGCCGCCGGGAGGCGGGCATGATGCTGGAGATGCGTCACATGATCGAGCCGCCCATGGTGGGTTCCATTGCATCCCGGCGCAGCGCCGAGAACCTGAAGATACTCGAGCATCATGTCGCGATGGAGGCGGAGGCGCGGGCCGAGAACAATCGGCCGCGGCTGGTGCGGCTGACCGGCGAGTTCCACATGAAACTCGCCGAAATTAACGGAAATCCCTATCTCATTCGCTGCATGACCGAGTTGCAGGTGCTGACCTGCCTTGCCATTCTCGTCCATGCCGAGCGTGACTTGGGCTGCCCCCGCGACGAGCATAGCGATATCGTGAAGGCCATCGCTCAGGGTGATGGTGAAACCGCTTCCGCCGCGATGGCGCATCATCTCGATCACATTCGCGAGGAACTTCAACTCGACAGCGCGGAGGCCGAGCCCGACCTGGAAAGCGCGTTTCGCTGGCTCGGCAGGACCGACGTTGCAGACTAGCTGTTCGATTCAAAGGTTTCACTGTGCCCGACGCAGCGTCTTGCGCAAAAACGGTCCGTTCTGTCCGGCGCTACTGTCGCATGCAAAATCAGAGGCTTACGGGTGTCAGAACCCGGCGGCAGAACCAAAGCGGTTTTGACACGTTTTCGCCGGGGCTGTGCGCCTCGCGAGCGGCCAGTGTGTGAAGGGGACTTTAAGTTCAAGCAGCTCAGAAGTGGGCGCCATCAGCGCGATGCTCACAGTTGGACCGGTCACGATAATGGGCCCCCTTATCGAGCTTGACCACTTAAACTGTTTCAAACAGATTCGGGTGAGAAGAGCAGCGGCTCATAAAACATCTGGCTCTGCGCTGGCCACTCGTTCGAGAGGTGCAGCCTTGCCATGATCCCTACGGCATCGGCGCAAAGGTCTCGGAGCGGCGTTGCGATCGCGAGGCACACGTAGCGGTCGATCAACGCGGCGCGGCTTTCGTCGGTGATTTCATTCACGACGAGAGAGATCTTTCCGGGCGGCCGCAGTTCGCGCAGAGCCGCAATAGCCCCTTCCATCCCGCCGCCCGCTACGTACATGCCCCGCAAATTCGGCTCGCGGGCAAGCAGGCTCGCGGTCGCCTCATATGTCATCTGCCGAGTGTCGAGGTTCACGAAGGTCGGCAGAAGCTCATGTTGCGGCGCCATCTCGCGCATGTAGGCATGAAACCCCGCCTCTCGCAGGTGGTGCCCGTGCCAGTGATGTCCGCCGACAAAGATCGCGATCCGCCCAGCTTCGCGGATCTGAGTCGCCAGCATCCACGCCGCAATCCGCCCGACCTTCATGTTGTTGGTCCCGAGGTAGGCGCTACGCACTCCCTGCGCGCAGTCGTTCAGCAGAGTCAGGGTCCGCACACCCCGCGCCGCCAGCGCCTCCACCGCCTGCGTCACCTTCGGGTGATTGATCGCCACCGCCCCGATCACGTCGACGCTCTCGCCGAGGCTGCGCAGGGTCGCCTCGTAGCTCTCCGGCGTGGCGGCGTCGGGGTATCGGATCACGCATTGCCCGTCGATATCGGCCCGGTCGACGACGCTCGCCTGCACCTGCGCCGCGAAATTGGCATAGAACGCCTGGGTCTGCTTCGGAAACACGAACCCGATGCGCAGCCGTGGCCTTGGCGCGCGCGCCCGGTGCCGCAACAGCGACGCACCGTGATAGCCGATCCGCGCCGCCGCCTCCGCCACGCGCTCCACCGTGGCCTCCCTGACGTTCCCACGCCCGTTCAGCACCCGGTCCACCGTGGCGGTGCCCACCCCGGCGGCGTGGGCCAGGTCGGTGATGGTCGGGCGTCTTGCCATGATGCGATTCCATCAGTTTCGCGGCACATGATGATGTGATTTGATGCGATTTCAACCCCGCAGGCTTTCCGCGGCAGGGCCCGACCGGATAAGTTTCCCCAAGGAGCGGCACGGGCCGGGAGGACTTCGATGGCAAAGCGCGACTATTCGATGCTGGGAGAGGATGGCCGCCGCGCCGTCGAGACCGGGCTGGCCGCGGCAGAGTGGTATCACACCGAGGTGCCGCGCAAGGAGATGAAGGCGCTGATGCAGCGTTCCGATCAGCCGGCGATCCGCGACACGATCCTCCTGTTCGGCTGCATGGCGCTCTTTGCCGGGCTCGGCATCGCGCTCTGGCCCTCGCTCTGGTCGGCGCCGTTCTGGCTGGCCTATGGCACGCTCTACGGCTCGGCGATGGACAGCCGCTGGCACGAGTGCGGCCACGGCACGGCCTTCAAGACCCGGCACTACAACGACTGGGTCTACCAGGTCGCCAGCTTCTGCATGATCCGCAACCCGGTGACCTGGCGCTGGAGCCATGCCCGCCATCACACCGACACGGTGATCGTTGGCCGCGACCCGGAGATCGCCATCATGCGGCCGCCGGTCTTTGCCAAGCTCATCGCCAACTTCTTCGGCATCTTCGACGCCTTCGACGGGTTGAAGCGCATGGTGATTAACGCCAGCGGCAGGCTCCTGCCCGACGAGGCCACCTGGATCCCCGAGAGCGAGCAGCCCAAGGCGATCCGGACCGCGCGGATCTGGGTGGCGATCTATGCGGCGACGATCCTGCTGGCCCTGGCCATGGGCTCGATCCTGCCGCTGATGGTGGTCGGCCTGCCCCGGCTCTACGGTGCCTGGCACCACGTGATGACGGGCCTTCTGCAACACGGCGGGCTGGCCGACAACGTGATCGACCACCGGCTGAACAGCCGCACCGTCTACATGAACCCGATCAGCCGCTTCATCTACTGGAACATGAACTACCACGTGGAGCATCACATGTTTCCGATGGTGCCCTACCACCGGCTGCCCGAGCTGCACGAGGCGATCAAGCACGACCTCCCCGCCCCCAACCGCTCCATCGCCGAGGGGTTTGCCGAGATGTGGCCGGCGCTGAAACGGCAGCTCGCCAACGAGGAATATTTCATCGAACGGGCCCTGCCCGCCACCGCACGGCCCTATCGTGGCGAGTTTCACGCCGCTGCGGCCGAATGATCTGAACACGCGAAGAGGGAGGAGAGCCCATGGCCTGGGTTGACGCATGCGCCAAGGACGACATCGAGGAAGAGGACCTGATCCGCTTCGACCACGGGGGCAAGAGCTTTGTCATCTACCGCAGCCCCGAGAGCGAGTATTTCTGCACCGACGGGCTCTGCACCCATGAGCATGTGCATCTCGAGGACGGGCTGGTGCAGGAATACGAGATCGAGTGCCCCAAGCATAACGCCACCTTCGATTACCGCACCGGCGAGGCCCTGCGCGCGCCGGCCTGTGTCGACCTCAACACCTACAAGGTGAAACTCGAGGGCGACCGGGTGATGATCGAGCTATGAGCGGGCTCTACCACAACCGTCCGACCGTGGCCGGGTTGCGCGCGCTGAAGGGCAAGCGGCAGCTCACCATGCTCTACGTCGACAGCCTGGAGGAGGCCGAGGCGGCGGCGGAGGCGGGGATCGACGTGCTGTCGATCATCGCCCCGGTCTGGACGCCCGAGATGCGGGCGGCGGCGGGCGACTGCTTCGTGCAGGTGGGGCTGCTCTATGGCGAGCTGGTGACGGCGGAGGATTACCAGCGCGCGGCCCATGCGGCGATGCAGGTGGGGGGCGATTGCGTCTATTGCGCGTCGAACCTCGGCACGGTGGAGCTGCTGGCCTCCGATGGCATCCCCGTGGTGGGCCATGTCGGGCTGATCCCATCGAAAGCCACATGGACCGGCGGGTTCAGGGCGGTGGGCAAGACCGCCGAGGGCGCGCTGAAGGTGATGGAGGATGTGCGGCGGCTGGAAGAGGCCGGCGCCTTCGGTGCGGAGCTGGAGGTGGTGCCCGACAGGGTGGCCGAGGAGATCGCCGCGCGCACCGGGCTGATGCTCTTCGGCATGGGGGCGGGCAAGCACGCCGACGCGCAGTATCTCTTTGCCGAGGATGTGCTGGGCTACACCCGGGGCCACCGACCGCGCCACGCCAAGCAATACCGCGACTTCCGGGCCGAATACGCCCGGTTGCAGGCCGAGCGCGTGGCCGCCTTCCGCGAATTTCGCGCCGATGTGGAGAGTGGGGCCTATCCCGGGCCGGAGCACGGCGTGGCGATCTCCGACGAGGAGCTGGCGGCGTTCAGGGCGGGGCTGGGCTGACCGGCCGATGAGTGGTTGACGGTTGACGTTTTTACGTCAATCCTGAGCGGGCAACGTCAGGAGCCCGCATGGCCAACAGACCCACCACCAAGGATGTGGCCCGTGAGGCGGGTGTCAGCGTGACCACCGTGGACCGGGCGCTGAACGGGCGGATGAAGGTGCGCGAGGAGACCCTGCGCAAGATCGCCGAGGCGGCGCATCGGGTGGGCTATCACGGACGCGGGCTGATCGAGCACCGGCTGGGCCAGACGGTGCCGCGCAAGCGGCTGGGCGTGGTGCTGGTGAAGCGGGGGCAGGAGTTTTACCAGAACTTCGCCCGCGAGCTGGAACTGGCCATGGCCGCCCGCACCGACATTCGCGGCGAGGTGGTGATCCGCTTCACCGCCTCGCAGTCGCCCGACGATTTTGCCAGGGAGATGCTCGCGCTCGGCGAGGATGTGGACGCGCTGGCCTGCGTGGCGGTGAACCACCAGAAGCTTGACGCGGTGGTGCAGACGCTGAAGGAGCGCGGCGTGCCGGTGTTCTCGCTGCTGAACGACATGGCGCAGGGCATCCGCAAGACCTACCTGGGGCTGAACAACATGAAAATCGGGCGACTGGCGGCCTCGATGCTGACCCGCACCAGCCGAGGCCCGGGCAAGCTGGCGGTCTTCGTCGGCGGCAACCGCTGGCACGGGCACGACCTGCGCGAGGTGGGGTTTCGGTCCTACATCCGCGACGAGGCGCCGGAGTTCTCGGTGCTGGACACGCTGGTCAACCTGGAGACAAGGCAGGTGACCTACGAGGCCACGCTCGACCTGCTGCGGCGCCATGCCGACCTCGCCGGGATCTACGTGGCGGGCGGCGGCATGGAGGGTGCGATTGCCGCGCTGCGCGAGGTGCGCCCGCCCGGAAAGGTCGGGCTGGTCGTCAACGAACTCACCGCCGATACCCGCGCCGCGCTGGTGGACGGCTATCTGAACATGGTGATCTCCACCCCGCTGTCGGATCTGTGCCGCGACCTGGTGTCCTTCGTCGCCGACAGCCGTGAACTTGCGGTGGATGGGGTTGCCGGGCAGCACTTTCTCGATCCGCGCATCTACCTCCCGGAAATGGTGTAAATGGCGTAAATACGTCATTTTACCCAGCGGAAAGACGTCAGGAATGACGTGAAACGCAGCGGGTCAAATTGACCGACTCAGGCCGCGTGGACAATGTCCGGCCCAGATCGACGGCGGGGAGGCCGTCGGGTGGGAGGACATCATGAAACGCGCGTTGAACCAGATGACGGTGCCGCACCTCGACTTCGCGGCCTTTCTCGATCTCGCGGCGGAGCTGGGCTGCGTCGGCGTGGAGGCGCGCAACGACATGGCGGCGCTGGGGCGTCCGCTGTTCGACGGGCTGTCGCCCGAGGCGGCCGGAGAGATGATCCGCGCGCGCGGCCTGCGGCTGGTGGGCCTCAGCCAGGTCTACCCGTTCAACAGCTGGGATGACGCCCGCCGCGCCGAGGTGGCCGCGCTGATCGCCACCGCCAAGGCTGCGGGCGCCGAGACCATCAGCCTGATCCCGCGCAACGACGGCACCGGCGGCGCCAATGGCGAGCGGCAGGCCAACCTGCGGATCGCGCTCAAGGCGATTGCCCCGATGCTGGAAGAGGCCGGCATGGTGGCGCTGGTCGAGCCGCTGGGCTTTGGCCGCTCGTCGCTGCGCTTCAAGGACGAGCTGATCGACACGCTGAAGGACCTGGGCGTGACCGCCCACTTCAGGATCGTGCACGACACCTTTCACCACACCCTCGCGGGCGGTGGCGCGCTCTACCCGGAGCATACCGGCATCGTCCATATCTCGGCGGTCACCGACCCCAGGCTGGCGGTGGAGCAGATGGAAGACGAACATCGCGTGCTGGTGGGCGCGGACGACCGGCTGGGCAATGTCGAGCAGATCGCCGCGCTGATGGCGGCGGGCTACGACGGCCCGGTCTCCTACGAGTGCTTCTCGCCCGACACGCAGCAAATGACCGACCCGAAGGACCAGCTCGCGCGGTCCTTCGCCTTCATCGAATCCCGGATTGCGGCGCCCGTCGCCTGATCCGCGAACCGGCCCCGGTGCGGGGCTTCCGGCATAAAATCGGTGCGCCGGACACCGCTTATGGGAGGAAAACCATGAAGAAGACCCTTATCGCCGCCACGGCCTTTGCCTCGCTGATGGGCACCTCGGCCATGTCCGAAACCATCGGCGTGTCGATGGCGCTGTTCGACGACAACTTCCTGACCGTGCTCCGCAACGGCATGATCGAGCAGGCCGGCAGCATGGAGGGCGTCGAGATCCAGGTGGAAGACGCCCAGAACGACGTGGCCAAGCAGCTCGACCAGATCAACAACTTCGTCGCCTCCGGCGTCGATGCGATCATCGTCAACCCGGTGGACACCTCGGCCACCGAAGCCATGACCGCCGCCGCCGAGGCCGCCGGTGTGCCGCTGGTCTACGTGAACCGCCAGCCGATCAACGTGGACACCCTGCCCGACAACCAGGCCTTCGTGGCCTCCAACGAGGTGGAATCCGGCACGCTCGAGACCATCCAGGTCTGCGACCAGCTGAAATCCGAGGGCAAGGACAGCGCCCGCATCTACATCATGATGGGCGAGCTCTCCAACCAGGCCGCCGTGCAGCGGACCGCCGACATCCACGACGTGATCGCCGCCGGCAAATGCGCCGTGGAGATCGAGATCATCGACGAGCAGACCGCCAACTGGTCGCGCGACGAGGCCCAGGACCTGATGACCAACTGGCTCTCGGCCGGTGAGCCCTTCGACGCGCTCATCGCCAACAACGACGAGATGGCGCTTGGCGCGATCCAGGCCATGAAGGCCGCGGGCATCGCCATGGACGCGGTCGTGGTGGGCGGCATTGACGCCACCCAGGATGCGCTGGCTGCCATGGCTGCGGGCGACCTCGACGTGACGGTGTTTCAGGATGCCGCCGGCCAGGGCGCAGGCGCGCTCGACGCGGCGCTGAAGCTCTCCAAGGGCGAGGACGTGGACCAGAAGGTGTATATCCCCTTCCAGCTCGTCACGCCCGACAACATGGCCGACTACACCTCGAAGAACTGAGGCAGGCAAACGCGGGAGGGCGGCCATGGCGGCGGCCCTCCCCAGGCCCATGAGGCAGCGGAGGGGAGATCATGGCAGACGCATCGCATGGCATCGGGGGTCTGAAATACGACCACAAGAAGCGGCATTGGCCCAACGAGATGAATGTGCTCATCGCGCTAATCATCATCGTCGCGGTGTTCGAGCTGCTGGGCGCCCTGCTGATGGGCCAGAGCTTCCTGTTCGACAGCGCCGACCGCTTCGACAGCATCTTCAACGAGGCGCGGCTGCGCATCATCATCCTGCAGGTCGCCATCATCGGCATCATCGCCATCGGCTCGACCCAGGTGATCATCTCCGGCGGGATCGATCTCAGCCCCGGCTCGGTGGTGGGCCTCACGGCGATGATCGCCATGAGCTTCGCCCAGGTCGAGCTGGTCAACGGCAACCCCAACCCCAAGGCCATGTTCGGGCCGGCGTGGATGGACCTTCCGGCCATCGTGCCGGTGATGGTGGGCCTCGCCGTGGGCGTGTTCGCGGGCCTCTGCAACGGGCTGCTCATCGCCTATACCCGCATTCCGCCCTTCATCGCCACGCTGGGCATGATGGTCGCCGCCCGGGGCGCCGCCAAGTGGTGGAGCAAGGGCCAGCCGATCAGCTTTCCGACAGAGGGCTACGCCAATATCGGCACGGGCATGATGCCGGTCTTCATCTTCATCGCGCTGGCGATCCTGTTTCACCTGATCCTGCGCTACACCGTGTATGGCAAGCACACCTATGCGATCGGCTCCAACGAGGATGCGGCGCGGATGTCGGGCATCAAGGTCGCCCGGCACAAGGTGCTGGTCTATACCATCGCCGCCGCCCTGGCCGCCCTGGCCGCCGTGGTGCTCAGTTCCAAGAACCTCACCGCACAGGCGGGCATGGGGGTGATGTATGAGCTCGACGCCATCGCCATGACCGTCATCGGGGGCGTCTCCCTCGCCGGCGGGCGCGGCTCGATCATCGGCACCGTCCTCGGTGCGCTGATCTTCGGCGTCATCATCTCCGGCTTCACCTTCCTCAGGCTCGACGCCTACTATCAGGAGATGGTGAAAGGCGTGATCATCGTGGCCGCGGTCGTGCTCGACCAGTGGCGCCAGCAACGCGCCGCGTCGCGGTCATAGGGGGAAAGACAATGTCCGACATCATTCTGGAGACCCGCGACCTCACCAAGCATTACGGCGGCGTCCATGCGCTGGAGGGGGCCAACTTCATCCTCCGCCGGGGCGAGCACGTGGCGATCATGGGCGACAACGGGGCCGGCAAGAGCACCTTCGTCCGCCAGATCACCGGCGTCGAGCAGCGCACCCGGGGGACCGTGGTGTTCGACGGGCAGGAGGTGCATTTCGAAAACCCGATGGACGCCCGGAACGCGGGCATCGAGACGGTGTTCCAGACCCTGGCGCTCGCCGATCAGCTCGACGTGCCCGACAACCTCTTTCTCGGCCGCGAGGTCTTCAAGCTGAAGCTCGGGCCCTTCTCGATCCTCGATTACAAGGCGATGCGCGAGCGCACGCTGGAGGCGTTGCAGAAGACCGGGGTGAAGATCCCCAACATTCGCGGCACCATCGAACGGATGTCGGGCGGGCAGCGGCAATGCGTGGCGATCGCCCGCACCGCGACCTTCCGCTCCAAGCTCACCATCATGGACGAGCCCACCGCCGCGCTCGGCGTGCAGGAGACGGCGCAGGTGGAGAACATCGTCCGTACGCTGAAGGAACAGGGCGAGCCGCTCATTCTCATCAGCCACAACATGCGGCAGGTGATGGACCTCTGCGACCGGATCGTGGTGTTCCGCCGCGGTCGGATCTGTGCCGACCTCGACATCACCGGCAAGGACGTGACCGGCGAGGACGTGGTGGCCTATATCACCGGCGCCAAGACCCAGCCGCAGTTTGAAGACGCCGCCTGAGCGGCGGCCCGACCCTATCGCGCAACACCCCGGCCGCGCCGGACCATGGAGACCACAATGACAGTTCGCTTTGCAATTCTCGGCGCCGGGCGCATCGGGCAGGTTCATGCCCGCGCCGTCACCTCCAACCCGGACGCCCGCCTCGTCGCCATGGCCGAGCCCTTTGCCGAGGCGGCGGAGAAGATGCGCGCGCGCTACGGCTGCGAGATCCGGGAGATCGACGAGATTGCCGGGTCCGATGACGTGGATGCCGTGGTGATCTGCACCCCGACCGACACCCATGCCGACCTGATCGAGCAGTTCGCCAAGGCGGGCAAGGCGGTGTTCTGCGAAAAGCCGGTGGATCTTTCGGTGCCGCGCGTCCGCGAGGCGCTGGCCACCGTGGAGGCCGAAGGCGGCACGCTGATGGTGGGCTTCAACCGCCGGTTCGACCCGGATTTTGCCGCACTGAAGGCCGCCATCGACGCGGGCCGGATCGGCGAGGTGGAGATGATCTCGATCACCTCCCGCGACCCGGGCGCCCCGCCTGCGAGCTACATCAAGGTCTCGGGCGGCATCTTCCGCGACATGACCATCCACGATTTCGACGTCGCCCGCTGGCTGCTGGGCGAGGAGGTCGAGACAGTGCAGGCCTCCGCCTCGGTGCTGACCGACCCCGAGATCGGCAAGCTGGGCGACTTTGACAGCGTCAACGTCATCCTCACCACCGCCAGCGGCAAGCAGTGCACCATCTCCAACAGCCGCCGCGCGACCTATGGCTATGACCAGCGGATCGAGGTGCTGGGCTCCAAGGGCATGGTTCAGGCGCGCAACACGGCAGAGGCCAATATCGTGGTGGCCGGGGCCGAGGGCTTTGCCGAGCCGCCGCTGCTGAACTTCTTCATGACCCGCTACACCGAGGCCTATGCCGCCGAGATCGCCGCCTTCATCGCCGCCGTCTCTGAAGGCGCCCCCACGCCCACCACCGGGCTCGACGGGCTGCGCGCGCTGGAGCTGGCCGAGGCCGCCCTGCAATCGGCGCGCAGCGGGCAGGCGGTGCGCCTCGGCGCCTCTGCCGCAGCCGCCTGAGAGGGGCCGGGATGACCGACATGCCGCAAGAGCCCCTGGGCGTCGCCCTGATCGGCACCGGCTTCATGGGCAAGTGCCACGCAATGGCCTGGCGCAACGTGGCCACCGCCTTCGGTGGCCCGCCGCCCCGGCTGGAGCTGCTGATCGACACGCCCGAGGAGAAGGCCGCCGAGATGGCGGCGCAATTCGGCTTTGCCCGGGGCACGAGCGATTGGGAGGCCGCGGTGGCCGATCCGGCGGTGGACGTGGTGTCGATCACCACCCCCAACGCCTTCCACCGCCCGATGGCGGAGGCGGCGCTCAAGGCGGGCAAGCATGTGTGGCTGGAAAAGCCGATGTCGCTCACCCTTAAGGACGCCGAGGAGATGGCCGCGCTGGCCGCCGCCTGCCCCGGTCAGGTCACGCTGATGGGCTACAACTACACCCGCTCGCCCGCGTTTCAGGCGGCGGTCAAACTGGTGGCCGAGGGCGCCATCGGCACGCCCTGGGCGTTTCGCGGGGTCTATGACGAGGATTTCTGCGCCAACCCCGAGCTGCCCTGGAGCTGGCGGATGACCCATGAGGGCGGCGGGCTCGGCGTTCTGGGCGACATGGGCTGCCACCTGGTCAGCCAGATCCTGCCGCTGATGGGCGAGATCACCGAAGTCACCGCCCTGATCGACACCGTGGTCCGCGAGCGCCCCTCGCCCGACGGTCCGAAGGCGGTGGAGAACGAGGACAACGCGCTCGCACTCCTGCGCTTCGCCAGTGGGGCGCAGGGCTCCTTCGCCACCAGCCGCGCCGCCTGGGGCCGCAAGTGCCGCTTGCAATGGGAGGTCCACGGCTCGCAAGGAAGCCTGGTGTTCGACCAGGAGCACATGAACGAGCTCTGGGTGTTCCGGAAGGGTGAGGCCGGGTTCACCCGCCACCTCTCGGGGCCGGACCAGCCCGATTTCGGCGCTTTCTGCCCGGCGCCCGGCCACAACTTCGGCTTCAACGAGATGAAGGTGGTGGAGGCCCGCGAGTTCTGCCGGGCCATCGCGGGCGGGGCGCCCTGTGGCCCCGACTTTGCCGAAGGGCTGAAGATCGAGCGCATCATTCACGCCATGGCGGCCTCGCTGGGCCGTCCCGTTGCCGTCTAGGAAGCCCCCATGGCAAAGACTCTCGACGTCATCACCATCGGCCGGGCCGGGGTGGACCTTTACGGCGCCCAGATCGGCGGGCGGCTGGAGGACATGGGCTCGTTCGACAAGTACATCGGCGGGTCTCCGACGAACATCGCCTGCGGCACCGCGCGGCTGGGGCTGAAGTCGGCGCTGCTTTCGCGCGTCGGAGATGAGCACATGGGGCGGTTCATCCTGGAGCAGCTGAAGCGCGAGGGGGTGGAGACGAAGGGCGTGGTGACCGACCCCGACCGGCTGACCGCGCTGGTGATCCTCGGGATCCGCGACCAGGAGCAGTTTCCGCTGATCTTCTACCGCGAGAACTGCGCCGACATGGGGCTTTGCGAGGAGGACGTGGACGAGGATTTCATCGCCTCGGCGCGGGCGGTGGTGCCGACCGGGACGCACCTCAGCCACCCACGAACCCGCGCTGCGGTGCTGAAGGCGCTGGATCTGGCCCGCAAGCACGGCGGCAAGACCGCGCTCGACATCGACTACCGGCCGAACCTCTGGGGCGTGCTCGGGCACGGCGAGGGGGAGAGCCGGTTTGCCGAGAGCGCCGAGGTGACGGCGAGCCTGCAGGCCACGCTGCATCTGTTCGACCTGATCGTGGGCACCGAGGAGGAGTTCCACATCGCCGGCGGCTCGACCGATACCATCGAGGCGCTGCGGGCGGTGCGTGCGGTCAGCGCCGCGACGCTGGTCTGCAAGCGCGGGCCGATGGGGGCCGTGGCCTTCGAGGGCGAGATCCCGGGCAGCCTCGATGACGGGCAGACCGGGCCGGGCTTTCCGATCGAGGTGTTCAACGTGCTGGGCGCGGGCGACGGGTTCATGAGCGGGCTCTTGAAGGGCTGGCTCGATGGCGCGCCCTGGCCCACGGCCCTGAAATACGCCAACGCCTGCGGCGCCTTCGCGGTCAGCCGCCACGGCTGCACCCCGGCCTATCCGAGCTGGGAAGAGCTGCAGTTCTTCTTCGACCGGGGCATCACCCGGCCGGACCTGCGCAATGACGTGGAGCTTGAACAGGTCCACTGGGCGACCAACCGGCATCGCGTGACCGGGGGCGACTGGTCGAGCGTGCGCACCTTCGCCTTCGACCACCGGGCGCAGCTGGAAGAGATGGAGGGCTACAGCCTGAAGAAGGGTGGCGCGTTCAAGGAGCTCTGCCTCGACGCGGCGCTGAAGGTGCAGGGCGGCCAGCCCGGCTACGGCATCCTCTGCGACAACCGCATCGGCCGGGCGGCGCTGCATCGCGCCTCGGGCTCGGGCCTCTGGATCGGCCGGCCGACCGAGCTGCCCGGCTCGCGGCCGATCGCGTTCGAGCCCGAGCTGGGCGAGGACCTCGGGCGCCTGCGCGAGTGGGCGCGGGAGAACGTGGTGAAGCTGCTGGTGTTCTGCCACCCGGACGACGACGACAAGACCCGGAAGATGCAGCAGGCGAGGGTGAAGCGGCTGTTCACGGCAGCGCGGCGCAACGGGCTGGAGTTCCTGCTCGAGATCATCCCCTCGAAGGTCGGGCCGGTGGACGACAGCACCAGCGCAAAGCTGATCCAGCAGTTCTACGATATCGGCGTCTATCCCGACTGGTGGAAGCTGGAGCCGTTCAGGACCGGGGCGGCCTGGGAGAACGCGGTGCAGGCCATCGAGCGGAACGACCCGCGTACCCGGGGCATCGTGGTGCTCGGGCTCGACGCGCCCGAGGCCGAGTTGGCCGAGAGCTTCGCGCTGGCCGCCCGGCAGCCGCTGGTGAAAGGCTTCGCGGTGGGTCGGACGATCTTCGGCGATGCCGCACGGGCCTGGCTGAAGGGCGAGATGACCGACGCCGAGGCCGTCGCGCAGATGGCCGAGCGTTACACGCGGCTCTGCCGCATCTGGGACGAAGCGCGCGCAGGCGCGAGGGAGGACGCAGCATGAAGACGGTCCGGCTGACCGCCGCGCAGGCCATGGTGAAGTGGCTCTCGGTGCAGAACACCGAAGAGAGCGAGCGCTTCATCGAGGGCATCTGGGCGATCTTCGGGCATGGCAACGTGGCGGGCCTCGGCGAGGCGCTGCACCGCTACCGCGACGCGGTCCCGACCTGGCGGGGCCAGAACGAGCAGACCATGGCCCACGCGGCCATCGCCTATGCCAAGACGATGAAGCGCCGGCGCGCCATGGCCGTCACCACCTCCATCGGCCCGGGCGCGACCAACCTGGTGACCGCCGCCGCGCTGGCGCATGTGAACCGGCTGCCGCTGCTGATGATCTGCGGCGACGTCTTCGCGGGTCGCCGGCCCGACCCGGTGCTGCAGCAGGTCGAGGACTTCGACGACGGCACGATCTCGGCCAACGACTGCTTCAAGCCGGTGGTGCGTTACTTCGACCGGATCACCCGGCCAGAGCACCTGCTCACCTGCCTGCCGCGGGCGCTGGCTGTGATGACCGACCCGGCCAACTGCGGGCCGGTGTGCCTGGCCTTCTGCCAGGACGTGCAGGCGGAGGCTTATGATTACCCCGAAGCGTTCTTCGAGCCCAATGTCTGGCGAATCCGCCGGCCCGAGCCCGACCCGCGCGAGCTGGCCGACGTGGCGGCGGCGCTGAAGGCGGCGAAGCGGCCGGTCATCGTGGCCGGGGGCGGGGCGATCTACTCCGGAGCGGAGGGGACGCTGGTGGATTTCGCAAAGCGCCACGGCATCCCGCTCTGCGAGACCCAGGCGGGGAAGGGCGCGGTGGACTGGGAGGAGGCGCTGAACCTCGGCTCGCCCGGCGTGACCGGCGGCGACGCGGCCAACCGCGCGCTCGCGGAGGCCGACCTGGTGCTCGGCGTGGGCACCCGGTTCCAGGACTTCACCACCGGCAGCTGGACGGTCTTCGCAAATCCGGGCCGCAAGCTGGTGTCGATCAACGTCGCGCCCTACGACGCGACCAAGCACGGGGCGGTCTCGCTGGTGGCCGATGCCAAGGTGGCGCTGGAGAGGCTCTCGGCCGCGCTCGGCGATGCCAGCTGGGAGGCGCGCGACGGCGAGGCCCGCAGCGCCTGGTACGCGGCGACCGATGCGGTGATGGCGGCGCCCAACGCGGAAGGGCTGCCGACCGACGCCCAGGTGATCGGCGCGGTGCAGCGCCAGGCCGGGCCGCAGACCGTGGCGATGTGCGCCGCCGGCACCATGCCGGGCGCGCTGCACACGCTGTGGCGGCCGGCGCAGGGCGGCTACCACATGGAATACGGCTACAGCTGCATGGGCTACGAGGTGGCGGGCGCCATGGGCATCAAGCTGGCGCGCCCGGAGGCCGACGTGATCTGCTTCGTCGGCGACGGCAGCTACATGATGGCCAACTCCGAGCTGGCGACCGCGGTGATGCGCAAGGTGCCGTTCACCGTGGTGCTGACCGACAACCGCGGCTACGGCTGCATCAACCGGCTGCAGATGGGCTGCGGCGGGGCGGAGTTCAACAACCTCTACAGCTCGGCCCGGGTCGAGACCCAGCCGGAGATCGACTTCGTCGCCCATGCCGGGTCGATGGGGGCGCATGCGGTGAAGGCCGAGGGCATCGCCGACCTCGAGGCCAAGATCGCCGAAGCGCGGGCCCGCGACATCCCCTCCGTCATCGTCATCGACACCGACCCCTACCCGGGCACCGGCGTCGGAGGCGCCTGGTGGGACGTGGCCGTCCCGGAGGTCTCGGAACGCCACGAAGTGACCGAGGCCCGCAAGGGCTACGAGGCGAAACGCGCGCTCCAGAGCGCCAACTGAAGGACGACAGATCCATGAGCGTCAAGATCGGCATCTCCCTGATCGCCTGGCAGAACGACGACCTGCCCGAGCTGACCGCGGCCTACACCACCGAAGGGGCGATGGAGGACGCGGGGAGGATCGGCTACGCCGGCGTCGAGCGCGGCCGCCGGATGCCCGCAGACACCGAGGGCCTGCGCGCCTATCTCGACCGCTACGGCGTGGCGCTGTGCGGTGGCTGGTACTCCGGCAGCCTGCTGGTCAACGGCGTCGAGGACGAGAAGGCGCTGATCGCCGGGCAGGTGGAGCAGTTCGCCGCGCTCGGCGCGCCCTGCGTGGTCTACGGCGAGTGCTCCAACACGGTGCAGGGGGCGGCCGATGTACCGGTCTCGCGCCGCCCGAAACTCGGGCGCGACGAGATCACGGCCTTTGCCAAAAGGCTCACAGAGCTGGCCAAGTGGTCGATGGACCAGGGGGTCCCGATCTCGTTCCACCACCACATGGGCTCGGTCATCGAGGACGCAGAAGACATCGACTGGCTGATGGAGGGCAGTGGCCCGGAGCTGACCCTGCTCTACGACACCGGCCATCTGCACTTCGCCGCGGCCGACGTGATGGGCGTGCTCGACAAGTGGGCGCACCGGGTCCACCACGTGCATTACAAGGACGTGCGCCAGCCGGTGCTGGACCGGATCAGGTCCGCGGACGGGAGCTTCCTCGATGCGGTCGCTGCCGGCGCCTTCACGGTGCCGGGCGATCCCGAGGGCTGCATCGACTTCCAGGCCGTGACCGACAAGCTGAAGGCGATGGACTACGCCGGCTGGATCGTCGTGGAGGCCGAGCAGGACCCGGCCATGGCGCCGCCCTACGACTACGCGAAGATGGGCTACGAGCACATCGTGGAGATCTGCGGGCGGTCCGGGCTGGAGATTTCCGGCCGCGGTTGACCCGCCGGACCGGGCAGCACAGGGAGGACGTGCCATGTTCAATCTACAGGACCCGTTCTTCCGCCCGCTCTGGCTGCGGCTGTTGATCGTCGCGATCTGCTTGGTCTGGGCCGGTTTCGAATACGCAACCGGCTCGCCCGGCTGGGCGGTGCTGTTCGGCGGTCTCGGCGGCTGGGCGATCTGGCAGTTCTTCGTGGTCTGGACCGATCCGCGCCGCGAGGACGAGAACACGACCACGAAAGAGGACGACCATGGCTGACCTTCTCAAGCGCCCCTTCGGCACCCACGGCAAGGTGCACGAGATCACCCCGCAATCGGCCGGCTGGCGCTACGTGGGGTTCTCGCTCTACCGGCTGCGGGCCGGGGAGAGCGCGGCGGAGGCGACGGGCAGCAACGAGGTGATCCTCGTGATGGTCGAGGGCAAGGCCACGTTCGAGAGCGCCGGCAAGGACTGGGGCGAGTTGGGCGACCGGATGGACGTGTTCGAGAAGAGCCCGCCGCATTGCCTCTACCTGCCGAACGGCACCGACTGGCGGGCCGAGGCAACGACCGATTGCGTAATCGCGGTCTGCTCGGCGCCGGGCATGGGCGGGCACGCGGCGCGGCGGATCGGGCCGGACGGGATCACCCTCACCCAGCGCGGCAAGGGCAACAACACCCGGCACATCAACAACATCGCGATGGAGAACGAGGACTACTGCGACAGCCTTCTGGTGACCGAGGTGTTCACGCCCGATGGCAACTGGTCGTCCTATCCGAGCCACCGGCATGACGAGGACGATTATCCGCGCATCACCTATCTCGAGGAGACTTATTACCACCGGCTGAACCCCAAGGACGGCTTCGGCATCCAGCGGGTCTACACCGACGACCTGCGGCTCAACGAGACCATGGCGGTGCATGACGGCGACGTCGTCTGCGTGCCGCGCGGCCACCACCCCTGCGGCGCTCCCTACGGCTTCGAGATGTATTACCTCAATGTCATGGCCGGTCCGCTCAGGAAATGGCGCTTCGTCCCCGCCGCGCCGGTCGCCTGGATCATGAAACGGGACGTCTGAAGACCGACTCTGTTCAAGCAAGTGGCAAGTGGCCGGTTACAATGTCCCGCATTGAGCCTTTGGTGAATGCAGCGTAGGCCTCGGTGAATGTGGCTGCGGGCTCCGGTGGTGCGCGCGACCGTCTTGGCGGCGAACCGACGGAGGGGCACGCGGCGGCCGGCTTCAGGTTGAAGCCTCTCGTCCATGACCGGCTGCGCGGGTCGGGTAGCAACCTGTCGGTTCACCGTGTCTGGCCCCCTAAAAAGGGAAAGCAGGCCTTGGGTCCTGCCGGATCCGGAGGATCCGGGAAAGAGGTCCGGCTGGGGGTTTCAGAAGCACCGCGCAGCCCGTCACGGCACAGCTCTCCTCACGCGTTCTCCGATCCGCGCGCGGTTCCCGCGCGCTCCCTCAGACATCGGAGTCCCCCAATGGCCAACTTAACCAAGCCAAAATTCGACGCCGCCGCGTCGATCACCGACGAACTCATCAGCATCATCGAGCGGGGCGTGCTGCCCTGGCGCCAACCCTGGACCGTGGGCGGCAGCGCTCTCCCGCTGCGCCAGACCGGCGAACCCTACCAGGGCTTGAACAACTTCCTCCTGACGATGCGGACGATGATGGCGGGCTATGGCTCGCCCTACTGGATGACGCTGAAGCAGGCCAACGACCTGGATGCACGGGTGATCAAGGGCTCGAAGTCAGCGGTCGTCGTCTACTACGGCACCGCCGAGCGCAGTCCTGCGGAGAGCACATCCGACACTGATGCTGAAGACGAGGACCCCAAGTCCATCCCCTTCCCGAAGTCCTATCGCGTCTTCAACGCCGATCAGATCGAGGGTCTGCCAGACCGCTTCCATCCCGACCCGGACCCGGTGCCCGAGCATCCCGCGGCCGATCCCATCCCGCACATGCAGGACTTCTTCGAGGCGATCGCCATCCCCACGGTCTTTACCGGCACCGAGGCCTACTATCTGCCGCCCGCTGACAAGATCTTCATGCCGACGATCACGCGGTTCGAGGATCCCCGCGATTTCTACGGCGTCTGGGCGCATGAACTGGCCCATGCGACCAAGGCGCCGCATCGCCTGAACCGCGATTACGGGTTCTCCCGCTTCGGTAACACCGCCTATGCCCGCGAAGAGATCGTCGCCGAGCTCACCTCGTGCTTCCTCGGCCAGAAGCTCGGGTTCACGGCGCATACGCTCGAGATGAATGCCGCCTATCTCCACAACTGGCTCCGCGTGCTGCGCGCCGACAAGCGCGCGATCTTCAAGCATGCGGCGGACGCGCAACGGGCCTGCGATTACCTGGTCGCAGCGTCAGCCGCGGGGCAGGGGGACCAGGCCGCGTGAGGTCGGGGGAGGGGGCCGTCCTCTTGGGGCGCGGTGTGGCGGGCTGTCGTGAAAGAGAAAGCGGGCCATGGGTCGGGTGGTTTCACCCCTCCCGAAAGGACCCAGCCATGAGCCATCCCGACCCCTCAGACCATTCCCCGCCGGAGGCGGCCGCGATCGCCGCGCAGAACGATGCCTTCCGCAGGTTTGCCTGCCTCGGGCATGCCTTGGACCGACCGATGCCGGGGCGCCTCCACGTGACGCGGTCCGTCTTCGAAGCCGGCCCTTCCGTCCTGGCCGAGGCCGTGAAGGCGACCGGCGCCTTCGACCGCTTCGAGCCCGAGAACGATCCCGAGGGCTGGCACGATTTCGGGGCCGTCACGATCCAGGGCGAGACGGTGTTCTGGAAGATCGATCTCTACGAGACCGCCTCGGACTTCCGCTACGGCGCCGAGACCCCCGACAACCCCGAGACCACCACGCGTGTCCTGACCATCATGATGGCGCGCGACTGGTAGGGCAGGGGACCCCTGCCGAGCAGAGAAAGGCCCGCGCACCCCTCAAAAGGGAAAGCGGGCCTTTCGTCATGTGATCCCCGGATCCGGGGATCGGTCCGGCGGCGCGACCGCCGGAGCCTGACCTTAACTGAACAGGACAGACCATGACTCAATGTCTCAAACCCGTCTCCGTCGCCATCGGCGATCTCGTGGCCCATCCGGCCAATGTGCGCGCCCGGTCGCCGGAGAGCTACGCCTCCGAGAACATCGCGCATCTCAAGGCCAGCATCGCCGTCCTCGGCCTGCTGCAGCCGCTCCTGGTGCAGAAGCTCTCGGCCGGGTTCGGCGTGCTCGCCGGCGGCCGACGCCACGCGGCCCTCGTTGAGCTGGTCGCCGACAAGACCGAGAAAGGCTTCACCAGGAGCACCAAGGTCGACTGCCGCCTCGTGCCCGACGACTGCGACGTGACCACCGCGCTCTCGCTCGCCGAGAACATCACCCAGGAGCCGATGGGGGCGATCGACGAGTTCGAGGCTTTCGCCCGGATGATGGAGGTCGACGGGCAGACCCCCGAGACGATCGCGAGGACCTTCGGCACGACTGTGGCGGCGGTGAAGGGCCGTCTGCGCTACGGGCTCATCCACCCGGAGATCCGTGACGCGGCGCGCGCGAAATCCATCACCCTCGATGTGATGAAGGCCTTTGCCGATCACCCGAGCCAGGCGGTCCAGAAAGAGGTCTTCGAGGCGCTCACCCAAGACGACAGTTACTTGCAGGCCTACACGGTGCGCCAGGCGCTGAAGTCCCGCGGCGTGCAGGTCAGCGACGACATCGGCGCCTTCGTGCGCGCGGAGTACGAGGCGCGGGGCGGTGCGATCGCGGCCGACCTCCTCGAGGAGCATTCGGTCCTCGAAGACGCGGGGCTCGTCGAGACGATTCTGCTCGAGAAGCTGACGGGGGCCGCCGAGGAGGAACGCGCGCGTCAGGGTTTTTCTTGGGGCGAGGCGGTCATCCGCTACGACTACGCGGCGATGGCCGACTACGGCCGGGTCTATCCCGGTCCGATCGAGCCTGACGCGAAGGGCCGCAAGCGCCTCGAGACGATCACCGCCGAGCTCGAGCAGCTCGAGCGCGAGATGGAGGACGAGGGCCTCTACGCGCGGGTCGACGCCCTGGAGGCCGAGGCGCGCGATCTGCAGGAGGCCTACAGCGCCGAGGATCTTGCCCGTTCCGGCGTGATCGCCTCCTGGTCGAACGGGCAGGTGACGCTGCATGTCGGCCTCGTGCGCCCCGAGGACCGGGCGGACGGTGCCGGCAAGATAGATGGCGCGTCTGGCGACACGGGCGACAAGGACAGCGACGAGATCGTCTACCCGGCCTCCCTGACCGAGGACCTGAAGACAGAGCGGGCCATGGCGCTCGGGGCCGCGATGGCGCTCCATCCCGAGGCCACGCTCGACCTGACCCTCTTCAAGCTCGTCACCGACGTTCTGCGCCAGGGCATGAGCGTCACCCAGGCGATCAAGGTCGATGCCCGGACGGAGTATCGTACCCACGCGAAGATGGACGAGATCTGTGGCACCTCGCGCGCGCAGATGGCCGAGGTGCAGGACGCTCTCGATCTCTCCTGGGCGGACGAGGCGCGGTCGCCCGCCGACCGGTTCGCGGCCTTCCGGGCGCTCGACGCCGGCGCGAAGGCAAGGCTCGTGGCCTATGCGACGGCGGCGACGACCCAGTCCTGCTTCGCCCGGGATCCTCAGCGTGACAGCCTGATGCATGCCTTCGAAAGCGAGGTGATGCCCGACCTCCGCGCGCACTGGACGCCGAACGCGGCGCTCTTCAGCCGCTTCAAGAAGGCCTGGCTCCTTAAGATCCTCGGAGAGGAGCTCGGGCTCGCGCAGGAGGCCGTGACGCTTGCCTCCTCGACCAAGAAGGAGGTTGTCGCCTTCTGTGACAGGCTCTTCGCCGAGCCCTTCGCCACGCTCACCGAAGCGCAGCGGGCAGCGGTCGCGGCCTGGTGCCCGCCGATGATGCAGACGGCAGGTGTCGAACCGGTCGAGGCGGCCCAGGTCGAGACCCCGCACGATGCCACCGAAGCGGCGGACGCCGCCTGACCCTCCGGGCGGCCCGCGCGTCGACCGCGGCGCGGGCCGCCCCCTTTCCTCCCAGTCACAGGTGACTCCCATGGCCCTTCTCAGCTTTCCCGCGGCAGGCGTCGCAGCCCAGATCGCGCATGCCCGCAGCTGCTCGACCTTCCTGCCCAACTGGCACGGACCGGTCGGCGAACCCGCCCTGATCCTCGTCGTCGGCACCGGCGTTCATCTGCGCTCGAACGGCCTCGATGGCACCACGACGCGGATCGTCACGACGGACCATGCCGATCCGGCATTCGTCTTCGCCGAGGGCCTCAACCCGTTCCGGGACCCGGACTGGATGGCGGCCCGGCGGGCGGCCTTCCGCGACCTGACCGGGCAAACTTACACCGACATTCTCGACGACGTGCAGATGCTGATCGACCGCGGGCACGACACCCTCCGGCTCGCGACGGATGGGCATCGCATCCGCGCCTTCGCGCGCCGGGCGGCCGACTACCTGATCGGCGGGGCTTACGATGTGCCCTCCGGTCTCGGCGGGACGTTCCGCGTCATCCTCAGGGACGTCACCGAGACCTGCGCGATCGTCCAGAACCTTGGCAATTGCGAGGATTTCGACGAGATGCCGACCTACCGGGTGCCGCTCGACGCGCTGACCGAGATCGATAGCCGGAGGGCGGCGTGATGGGCTGGCTCTTCTACACCGACCGTTGCGTGACATGCACCACGGACGAGAGGGCCGAGATCGCCCGGCTCTGCACCTTCGAGACCGAGACCCGCAGGACCGTGCTGCTCAAGGCCAGCAAGGTCGGCTCGACCTGGTATGCGGCGGTGAATGTCTCGACCCTCGACGGCACACCGATCGACGATGCGAGCTATGTGACCGACCCGGATGGATCGATCACCTTCGGGGTCGTGGTCCTCACGCGCTACGACGAAGGCAGCTGGGGCTACAAGGACATGGAGGAAAGCGCCGGACCGGTGGAGTCGCGCGCGCCGCTCAGTCTTCTGAACCTCCTGTCGGAGCTGAAGGATCCCGAGAGCTACGCCCATGCCTGGCGCCAGCGCTGCCGGGACTGGGCGGCGATCCCGGACTACGAGGAGGGCGACAGGATCAGGCTCGTAGCACCCGTCACGCTGAGCGAAGGCAGTACCTGCCAAGTCGTCACGGCCACCCATTACCGGCGCCGAGGCCAAAAGCGCCGGTGCTATCGCATCGAGGAGACCGGTGGGCTGGTGCGTATCTCCAAGGCAACGCTCGCCGGGTCCGCGTTGCTCGGCTCCGCGAAGGAGGCGGCGAGCCCCGTGCTGGCTGAATTCTTCAATTGGCAACGGTCTTGATGGCGTATCTCATCTGAGATACATACTGGTCTGTAGAAGGAGACCTGACCATGCCCGCCCAGACATCCATGCTCCATGTCCGTGTCGATGACCAGTTGAAAGCCCAGGCCTCCGACGCGCTCGCCGGCGTCGGTCTCACCTTGTCGGATGCCGTGCGAATTCTCTTGACGCGCGTGGCCGCCGAAGGCGGATTGCCGGCGGGGCTGACAGCGGACCCCGAAGCCTACGACGCCTGGTTTCGTGCCAAGGTGCAGGAAGCTCTCGAGGATCCGCGCCCGGCCAAGCCTCATACGCAAGTCATGCAGGAAGCACAGGCACTGATCGACGGAAAGCGCCGTGCCGGGTCTTGAATGGACGGCCACGTCCATTGCCGACCTGCTGGCCATCATCGACTATATTTCAGACGACAACCCGGACGCCGCACAAGCCCTGAAGGACGAAATCGAGGACAAGGCCGCTCGCCTTCCGGAGCATCCTCGAATGTACCGCGCGGGCCGCGTCGACAGCACCCGCGAGATGGTCGTGCGCCCGAACTACATCGTGGTCTATACCGAGACGCCGGACACCGTGACGATCCTTCGAGTGTTGCACGCGGCGCAGCAATGGCCTTGAGCGAGCTGGTGTAACCCCTCTGCGCTCAGCCCCCTCTTTGCGCTCCAAAAGCGGAAAGGGGGCTTTCTGTCCTGTCAGACCCGCACTCTGACTCGAAGGACAGACGACATGGCCACGCCCAAGCCCCATCCCAACCTTCCGTCCCGCCAGCGCCTGCAGTACGCGCTTTCCCAGATCGGCCGCGAGATCGAAGACCGGCCGCTCAGGACCTCCTCGCTGGCCCGGATCATGCGCGAGACCTTCGGCGGCAGCGACGCCGCGGGCGCGTGGTCCTGGCGGATGGCCTACGACATGATGCAGGCCGCTGCCGCGCTGCGCGTTGCGGGCGCGGGGGCCGAAGACGCGGCTTCGCTGACGCGTATGCTGGCCGCGCGGCTTCTGAGCGAAACGCGCCGCTCCGAGCAGCAGATCCGGCTGCAGCAATTCTCGACGCCGCTGCCCTATGCGGCGCTGGTTGCGCGCGCGGCGGCGATCAGGTCGGGCGATACCGTCCTTGAGCCCTCGGCCGGCACCGGAGCGCTCGCCACTTTCGCCGCGCGGGCGGGCGCCAGGTTGATGCTCAACGAGATCGACCCCTTTCGCAGGGCGCTTCTCGGGGCCTTGTTCCAGGTTGAGGTCACCGGCTTCGACGCCGAGCACATCGACGACCTCCTGGCGACCCCCGACCGGCCGAGCGTTGTCCTGATGAACCCGCCCTTCGCCTCCTCGGTTGACCGGTCGCGGGACAGGCACATCGCGGCCAAGCATCTCATCTCGGCGGCGAAGCGGCTCGCGCCCGGTGGGCGTCTGGTCGCGATCCTGCCCTTGGGGTTCTCACCCGAGCGGGACGCGGCGCACTGGGCGCGGGTCATCGCGATCGCCAAACCGCGTCTCGCCCTCTCGGTCCCGGGCCATGTCTACGCCAGGCTCGGTACCAGCGTGGACACCCAGCTCCTGGTCTTCGACAAGGTCGAGGAGGAGGTCGAGTTGCGTCGCGCGGCCATCGATCACCTGGACGGGGCCGCGAATTACATCGACAAGGTTGCCGCATCCCGCCCTCCGGCTGCAGTGGCCCGACCCAGGCTGCCTCTCCGGCCCGGACCGCAGCGGCTAACTGGTGCCAACGCCCGCAGATCGCGGATCGTGAGTGCGCCATCCGCGAGATCCAGCTCCCATGCCACGATCCCGCTGACGTTCACGACCCTCGCGACCCCGCGCGAGAATGCGCCCGTCTCCGACATCTATGCGCGCTATCGCCCGCAGCGGATCAAGATCGCGGGCGCGCGGGAGCACCCGACGCCGCTTGTCGAGAGCATCGCCATGGCCTCGGTGGCCCCGCCGATGCCGTCGACCGGTGGCGCCCGCGAGTTGCGGCTGCCGGCCCGCCTGGTCGAAGAGGGCCATCTCTCCGAGGCGCAGCTCGAGACCATCCTCATGGCGCATGACGCCCATGCCCGCGACCTGCCAGGCCGGTTCACCATCGACTCCGACCACACCCGTCTGACGCGGGCCGACGATGATCCGGAGGCCCGCGCCTACCGGCTCGGCTATTTCCTCGGCGACGGCACCGGCTGCGGCAAGGGCCGGGAATGCGCCGGGCTCATCCTGGTGAACTGGCTCGCGGGACGCCGCAAGGCCATCTGGATCTCGAAATCCGCGACGCTCATCGAGGATGCGCTGCGCGACTGGACCGATCTTGGCGGCTCGCCCGCCGACATCCAGCCGCTCTCCAGATGGAAGCCCGATCAGCCGATCCCGATGGGCGACGGCATCCTCTTCGTGACCTATGCGACGCTGCGTTCGGCAGGCAAATGCGGAACGACCCGCCTGGGCCAGATCCTCGATTGGATGGGGGACGAGTTCGACGGCGTGCTGGCCTTCGACGAGGCGCATGCGATGCAGAACGCCGCCGGGTCTGACCAGGGCAGGGGGGTCAAACCCTCGCAGCAGGGTCTTGCGGGACTGCGGCTGCAACTTGCCGCGCCCCGCGCCCGGGTCTTCTACATTTCGGCCACGGGCGCGACGAGCGTCTCGAACCTCGCCTATGCCGCACGCCTCGGGCTCTGGGGTCCGGGGCCGGAATACCCCTTCCCGAGCCGCGAGAGTTTCGTCGCGGCGATGGAGGCTGGCGGGGTGGCGGCGATGGAGGTGGTGGCCCGCGACCTGAAAACGCTCGGCTTCTACACCGCCCGCGCGCTCAGCTTCGATGGCGTGGAATACGACTTGCTCGAACATGCGCTGACCCCGGCGCAGGTCGAGATCTACGATGCCTATGCCGGCGCCTTCCGGACGATCCACCACAATCTCGAGGCCGCGCTGACCGCGACCGGCGTCAACGATGCCTCCGGCCAGACCAACGCCTCCGCCGCCAAGGCCTCGGCGAAGTCGCGCTTCGAGAGCACCAAGCAGCGCTTCTTCAACCACCTCCTGATGGGGATGAAAGCCCCGACCGTCATCCGCGCCATCGCGCAGGATATCGCGCAGGGCTACGCCTGCGTCGTCCAGGTGGTCTCCACCGGCGAGAGCCTTCTGAAGCGGCGGCTCGAGGCGATGGACCCGGAAGACGCGCTGGTCGAGGGGGCGTTGACGCCGCGGGACTACGTGCTCTCCTACCTCGAGCAGGCCTTCCCGATCCACGCCCAGAAGCTCGTCGAGATCGAGGGCACGATCGTGGCCGAGCCGCTCCGGGATGCGGAGGGCGAACTGGTCGTCTCGCGGGAGGCGCTGGCCCTGCGCGATGCGGCGATGCTCGAGCTGATGTCCCTGGCGCCGATCCCCGCGGCGCTCGACCAGATCCTCTGGGCTTTCGGCGACGAGGCCGTGGCCGAGGTCACCGGGCGCTCCATCCGCCCCCTGAAATCCCGGGAGGGCGCGCTCTTCATCGAGACGCGCAGCGCCAGCAGCAATTCCTCGGAAACCCGCGCCTTCATGGAGGGCGAGAAGGACATTCTCATCTTCTCCGACGCCGGCGGGACCGGGCGGTCCTATCATGCCGCCGAGACCGCGAGGAACCAGAAACGGCGCCGGCACTACCTCCTCGAGCCCGGCTGGCGCGCCGATGCGGCGATCCAGGGGCTCGGCCGCACCCATCGCTCGGCCCAGGTCTCGGCGCCCTTCTTCCGGGTCTGCACCTCGGACGTGCACGGCGAGAAACGCTTCACCTCGACGATCGCCCGGAGGCTCGACCAGCTGGGCGCGCTCACCAAGGGCCAGCGCGAGACCGGCGCGCAGGGGATGTTCCGGCCCGAGGACAATCTCGAAAGCCCGATTGCGCGCTCCGCGCTCCGGGGCTACTACGCCGACCTGGCCGCCGGGCGTGCCCGTGCGATGAGCTACGCGCAGTTCTCGGACTGGACCGCGCTGAGATTGACCGACCAGGACGGCGTGCTGCTCGAGGATCTGCCGCCGATCCAGCGGTTCCTGAACCGGGTTCTGGCGCTGCCGATCCACATGCAGAACGCGCTCTTTGCCGAATTCATGGCCCGAATTGCCGATCAGACCGAACGGGCGCGCGCCGCCGGCACGCTCGATCTCGGGGTGGAGACCCTGCGTGGCGAGCGGATCGAGCAGGTCTCGACGGAGGATCTCTGGACCTGCCCGCGCTCCGGGGCGGTGACCCGCATCGTCGGGCTCGAAGTGACGGACCCTGTCCACGTGCTCTCGGCGGAGGAGGCGCTGGACCGCAACCCGGACAAGCTGGCGATGATTAATCGCGCCTCCGGGCGTGCGGGGCTGATCTCGTCGCGGCCGATGCAGATCTACGACGAGGAGATCGTCACCCTCATGCGCAAGGTGACCCGGCCGACCGGGTCGAGTTACGTGGAGGAGGAGAGGTTCGAGCGCTCGGCGTGGGAGCAGATCGAACCGGAGGAGTTCCTGCGGCTCTGGGGCGAAGAGGCCGACTGCCTGCCCAAGGTGAGCACGACGAAGCTCTACCTGCTGACCGGGCTGCTGCTGCCGATCTGGAAGGACATCCCCTCGGGCAACGAGCGGATCTACCGGGTCACGCCCGAAGGCCAACCGAGCATGATCGGCCGGACCGTCAGCGAGGACGGCGCCGCGGCCCTGCGCGCCCGGTTCATGGTGGGCACGCCGACAACCCCGCAGGAGATGCTCACCGCCGCCCTGGGCACCAGCGCACCGGTCGATCTGGGCCGCGGACTGTCGCTCGTGCGCCGTCGCGTGGCCGGCGCCGTGCGGCTGGAGATCGACGGCGCGGACAAGGGCGAAATCGAAGGGCTGAAAGCAGTGGGGTGTTTCACCGAGATCATCGCCTACCAGCTCCGGGTCTTCGTGCCGCATGGGGACGGTGTCGATCCCGCCGCGATCCTGGAACGGATTGTCGGCGCTCGTGGCGAGGCAACTAAAGCGGCCTGAGCCGCACGCCCAAAGGGAAACCTGGAGCGCGCGCCTCGCTAATATCGGCTCGGGGGGCTGCCGCCCCGAGCCAGCGCGCACGCAGCCTGAACTGGAGAGCCACATGAACATCGCGGAGATCATGGCCGCCGTGGAGGCGGGCAAATGCGTCCACTGGGCCAACGAAGCCTACCGGGTGCATCGGGACAGCACAGGCCAATTCCTCATCATCTTTGCCCAGAATGGCAGCACCATCGGGCTGACCGACCGCAGTGGCCGCCGACTGAACGGGGCCGAGGCCGACTTCTACGTTTCGAAGTCGCGCCAGGGTGCTGCGACGGGGCAGGGGAGGGCGGTGCGCGCGTCAACGTTAGATACCCCGTCCGGCGACGGGCCGGGCTGACGGACGGGAGAAGAAAGGAAAGAGGGCTTGGGGATTTTGCGATCCCATGAGGGGTCGAAACGCAAACCGTCGGTCCTGGGCCAAGGGTCGAGCACCGGCAAACCCGAGGAGAAGACCCATGTTCGCAGGAACCCTGACCAGGACCCCCGAAACCGCAGCCGCCGCCTATGCCGGCATGATCCACTCCAGCCGCTTCGACATCGCGATCCAGCTCGAGACCCGGGCCAAGATGTCCGAGCGGAGCCCGGACTACGATGTCACCGCGGTCAACAAGGCCGGGCGCAAGGTGCGCATCGGCACGGCCTGGAACGAGACCGGCAACACCACCGGAAATCCCTACCTCTCGCTGCAGCTCGATGTCGGCGTCGGCCCGTTCCGGGTTAACGCGGTGCAGACGAAGGAGGCGCGGGAGACCGACACCGGGGAATTCCAGGTCATCCCGCTGGTCTCGAGCGGCACCATGAAGTCCGGCTCGATCTCCGGCGAGCTGACCGCGATGGATGCCGACAACGCCTTCGCCGGCTACATCGCCAACATGATGTTCGACCTCGAGTTCGTGCTCATCGAGAACGAGTTCAAGGTGGAACAGACCCATGCCGACTACCGGATCGAGGTCAGCTCGCCCAAGGGCCACCCGATCCGCGTGGGCTCGGCCTGGATGGCGAAGAGCAACCGGACCGGGAACCGCTACCTTTCGCTCCTGATCAACACGCCTGACGGCGATCTCCGGGTGAATGCCGTGCAGAACGAGGAGCAGCGGGGCGGGCAGACCTTCTCGATCATCCCCTTCGTCGAGAGCGCCGCCGAGGACCGGGCTGAGAACGTCGGTCTCGCGCTGGTCGGCTGATCCGCTTCGAAACGCGAGCAGGGGGCGTCCCGGGGAACCGGGGCGCCTTTCGCCGTGCGGGCCTGATCCTCCCGAGAGCGGTCTGACGCGAGCTGGCGGCATGTCTCCTGCCATTCAGCCCGCCAGCCCGAGAGTCAGGCCCAGTGAGGGGAGCCGGCGCAGTTCGGCTTCCCTCACGGCCTTTGACTCCCAAAGAAGGACAGACGCGATGTTCAATCTCTCCCATCCCAAGCTTCTCACCCTCGCCCGGACCGAAGGCTACGCCGAGGTCACGGATTTCCTAGAAGACCATGCGCTGGAGAGCGTCGCGCCCGCGATCTGCATGGTGCCCGGGTGCGATCACACCACGGACCTCGAACCGGATCAGCGCGCAGGCTTCTGTGAGGCCTGCGGCCGCCCCTCCATGAAATCCGGCCTCGTGATCGCCGGGATGATCTGAGCCGCGATGTCCGAGAAACCCTCAATCGAAAGGACGCCACATGAACTCCTTGGACGACGACGACCCTCCCCCGACGCAGCCATGTGGCTTCTCGGAGGCCGAAGTTGCGACCATCGATGCGGCCCGGACGATCTTGCGCGAGCACGCGCGTTCGACCGCCGCGTTGCACTCTTGGCCACTGCTAACCGACTACCTGGCGCTCAATGCTATTTGCGAACGCGCCGAGGTGTTCAGAGTGCTACTGTTGGATCGCAAGAACAGGTTAATCCAAGACAAGATCATGGGCCGTGGGAGCCTTGTTCACGTTCCGGTCTACGTGAGCGAGGTTGTTCGCGCCGCTCTGGTCTTCGATGCCTCGGCTCTCATCCTCTGCCACAACCATCCATCCGGCGATCCACATCCGAGCGACGCTGACATCGAGCTCACCAGGAAGATACTCGAGGCGTGCAAGCTTATGGAGATCGCGGTCCACGATCATCTGATCGTCGGCTTCGGCCGGGAGAAAGCCGCCTTCAGCATGCGGTCGGCGGGCATGCTGGATAACTGAAGTGTGGCATTCACCGCTTCAACGGGAAGCGTCGACATTCGGCCTTAAGCTGCCATTCGCAGTAGAGCGGCGTGCAACAGGGCCATCCATTATTGCCGACTTTGGTCAATTGGGTGTCTTTTCCGCTGCTTTCTCCGCAGTGTTACATCGCTTGACAACCTTGGACGACTTCAGAGCACAAAGCTCACCAACTCCCGTCATGGCCCACCGCCCAGATTTCCTCGCCGGGCAGACCTTTCGCATAAGCAGGCAGGTTGAAGCGGGTGAAGACTCCGAAGTCTACTTGCTTCGAAGGATCGCCTTCCAGCAGTGGGCTACGTGCCATCTGGATAGCGCAAGACATCAACGCCGTAGGGTCCTGGGAGATGGAATAGTTCAGTGTTCCGTCGATCAGGATCGGCACGGTCACCGAGGTCAGCTCGTGCAGGATGACGACCATGTCCTGATCGATCCCGAGTTCGCGCAGGGCCCGCGCGAGGCCAGCGTTGCCGCCGCTGACGTTGTAGATCGCGCCCATGCCGGGGTGGGCCTCAAGCATTCTGCGGATGGCGTGATAGGTTTTCTCCGGGTTGTCCTCGCCCTTTGCTTCTGCGGCCAGGATCACTCTTGGGGCAATCTCGCGCAGGGTAGATCGAAAACCGATCTCTCGGTCCTCGTGGCAGCGGAATGCGTGATCGCCCACCGCGACGCCGACGGTCGCCGGCCGGTTGCCTAGCGCCTGGGCGATCATATAAGCGGCGGTCGATCCGGCGGCCTTATTGTCGATTCCCACGAAGCCGTTGCGGCACTCCTGTTCCAGATCGGAAATCAGCGCGATGATGCGCTTTCCGGCGCGCCGCGCGCTAGACAGGACGGAGTGAACCCGATCTGTGTCCTTGACGGTCACAATAGCGGCGCGGCTGGTATCGGCGCAGACCTCCTGAAGCTGTCTCAGGATGGTTTCCTCGTTGAGCTGGAAAAGGTCGAAATAGCGATCGGTCGGGTTCCTGAGACGATCGAAGACTTGTTTCATCTGGAAGGCCATGCCCTTGCCGAGCCGAAGCAGAACATCAACCGGAGGGGCGTCTTCCGGTCGAGCGTCCACCGGCATGTCGGAGAGAACCCGCAGCGCGTTGCGGATGTGCTCGACGGTGCGAGGATGCACCTGTCCGCGCCCGTTGATCGCACGGTCGACGGTGGAGCGGGACAATCCCGTGGCGTTGCAGATGTCGGTGATCCGGACCTTCTTGGAAACCGGAGGCGGGGTCTTCTGTGCAGTCATCGAGTCGACCCGGCTGTTCTCAGGTGGTGGTGCGCCAGACGGTGCGCTGTCTGATGCGATTGCGCCAGATGCAAAATGTCCCAAATGGCCCAATTTTGCACGCATAAGCGCCCATGATGCCCGGGATGGTGGCTGAAGTGGGCTATTTTGGGCCAATTCGGTACCTTTGCGCCGGGGCCTTGGGTTGTATTGTCGCAACTGTTGTTTCAGGTCCCGGCCGGGCGGGAGGAGACCACCGGCAGGTCATGACACGAACGCTCAATTTCGGCGCCGCGACATGCTGCGCCAGTCCAGGGAGGATCATATGAAAACATTCTTGCGCGCCACGGCTCTGTCGGCGGCCATGGCAATCGGCGTCGCGGGCGTTGCCCATGCAGAAGCCAAGTATACGTTCTACCACGTCCTGTGGAGCATGACCGATGCCAACGTGCAGTTCCACATCAAGGCCGGCGAGGCCTATATGGAAGCGCATCCGGACGTAGAGATCAAATATGTCGGTCCGGAAGCCTACGACCCGGCGGAACATGCGAAGTTTCTCGACACGGTGCTGAACGCCAATCCCGACGGGATCGCGATGCACATCTCTTCGGTAGACGCCATGCTGCCCGGCCTCAAGGCCGCCAAGGAAAAGGGCATTCCCTTCGTCTCGGTCACCTCGCACCCGCCAGGTGCAGAAGACAACGCCAAGCTGGAAGGCCTATATCTCACCTCCGTCGATGCCAATGAGAACGTCATCGGCCAGGTGATGGGCAAACGCATTCTGGAGGACGGCACGCCTACGCGCGTGGCCTATCTGATGGCGCATCTCGGTCATGCCGGGCACGAGCAGCGGGCGAAGGGCTTTTTCGAAACGATGCCCGAGGGCGTGGTGGCCGACAAGCTGGCCATTGGCGACGAGCCGCTGAAGGCGATGGACATCATCCGCTCCTACATCGTCAGCAACCCCGATGTCAGCGTCATCTGGGCAACCTCGCTGGCGAACAAGTGGATCACCGACGTGGTCCGGGAACTGGGGCGTGAAGACATCGCAATCCTGACCGACTCCGACTCGCCCTCGTCGCTGGAATGCGTGCTGGCGGAGCTCTGCACCGCGACCTTCTCCACCCTGTTCCCGCTTCAAGCGCCTTTCGCCTACGATGTCTTGCTGCATTACAACGAAACGCAAATGGCGCCGACGGCTCCCATCGTCACCGGGCCCCTGGTGGTCGATGCCGACAATGCCGAGCAGTTCAAGACGGTGGTCATGAACATCCTCGGTGAAGACGCCTATTACGATCTCTCGCCGTTCTGAGGGGTGCTCTAGGCGCTTTCAACTCCCCGGAGACGGCCCGTTCCTCCCGGCCGTCTCCACCCCGGGCGAGGCGCTCAGCCTCGCCCGATGACTTACTTTCAAGGGGCACGTCCATGGACATCACGAAGCTGATCCTCGGTCGCATAGAAACCGGCGTCGTCATCGGCGCGGTGCTGATCATCGCCTTCTTCATCATCTCGACCGGCGGGCTTTGGCTCGGTTCCATTCCCAGCGTGCTCCGGATCACGGCCGGGGTCGGCATCATCGCCATCGGGCAGGCTATTCTGATGACCTCCGGCGAGGTCGATCTTTCGGTTGGGTCGGTCTTTGCTTTCGTTGGCGTGGTGTTCATCTGGTGCATGGACACCATGGCCATCGGCGTCATCCCGTCGGCCCTTCTTGCGCTGGTCGTGGCCTGCGCCATCGGGTTTCTGAACGGGGTGCTGACAACGCGCTTCGGCGTGCCCTCGATGATTGTCACGCTGGGCGGGCTCTTCGTGTATCGCGGGATCACCTACATCGCCACGCGGGGCTTCAGCATGTCGATCCCGCGGGAGTATCGCCGCGACGGGGTGGTGGAGCTGCTCAAGAGCCGCATAGGCGATGTGAACGTCACCGTCATCTTTCTTCTCGTGCTGACGGCCTTTTTCGTCTTCGTCCTTGCCAAGACCCGCTTCGGCAACCACTTGCTGGCCGTGGGCGGCAACCCGCGGGCCGCACTGGCAAATGGAATTTCGCCGGCGGCGACAAAGATCAAATCTTTCATGGTCTGCTCCGGCCTCGCCGGTCTGGCGGGTGTTCTCGTCGTCTGTCAGGAGGGGTCGGTCTATTCCACCTCCGGCGTGAAGATGGAGCTTGAAACCATCGCGGCGGCTGTCATCGGCGGGTGCACGCTGCGCGGCGGCGTGGGCTCAATCTGGGGCCCGGTGCTGGGCGTCTTCGTGCTGTCCTCGCTCAAGGGCGGGCTGATGATGATGGGCGCGCCAACCTCATGGTATATCGCGCTGGTCGGGGCGATCCTGATTGGCTTCCTGATGTTCTCGCGTCTGCTCGACACCCGGCTGGGAGCACGCGCATGACCCGTTTCAGCTTTACCGGACGCCTCGAAGCTATCGCGATGGTCGCCGTGCTCGCCCTGTTCTTCCTGTTCTGGGCCCTGATCGGGAACGGCTGGATTGCAAACCTGCCGAGCCTGCTGCGAGACGCATCCTGGCTGGGCATCGTGGCAATCGGAACCGCGATGGTCATCGTCTCCGGCGAGTTCGATCTCTCGGTCGGGTCGGTCTATGCCTTTGTCAGCATGGTCTTCCTGCTGCTGATCACCGCCGGCACCGGGCCGGAGCTGGCCTTCGTGCTCTCGATGCTGCTCGCCGCCGCAATCGGATGGCTGAACGGTTTTCTGGTCTGGCGCTTCCAGCTGCCCTCGCTGCTGGTCACGCTGGGGTTCCTGTTCATCTACAGGGGCCTCGTGGAATGGGTCACGGGCGGCTTCACGCTGGTCACGCCGGAAGAGGTCCAGTCCAACTGGCTGCTCGGGGTGCTGGGCGGCAAGGTGCTCGGGCTGCACACGGCGGTTCTTATCTGCGCGCTGCTCATCGCCATATTCACCTTCGTCATGGCCAAGACCCGCTTCGGCAACCACGTGTACGCGGTTGGCGGCGACATAGCCGCCGCAACCGCCACCGGCGTTCCGGTCGGCCGGGTCAAGACCAGAACCTTCATGCTCGGCGCGATGCTGGCAGGCTTCGCGGGCATCATCACCGCCGCCAACCTGTCATCCGTCTCCACCACGACCGCAACCAACATGGAATTCGAGGCCATCGCCGCAACCGTCATTGGCGGGGTGCTGCTGCTGGGAGGGGCCGGCACCGTCTGGGGCGCGCTTCTGGGCGTCATCACCCTTCTGTCGCTGAAGCACGGGCTGATCCTGATGGGGATCAACATCTTCGCCTACCAGATCCTGCTCGGCACGGTGCTGGTGGGGCTCGTCGCGTTCCGCGGCGCCTTTCCCCGGCTGTTCGCCGCGCGTTGATCACAGAGGATAATCGCATGAAACCGATCGTAGAACTGAGAAACGTCGTGAAGACCTTCGGCGCGTTTTCCGCGCTCCGGGGGGTCAGCCTCGAGGTCTACCCCGGCGAGGTCCACGCGCTGCTGGGAGACAACGGCGCCGGAAAGTCGACGCTCATCAAGATACTGTCCGGCGTGTTCCGCCCCACCTCGGGCGATATCGTGGTGGAGGGCGCGCCCGTGCAATTCGCCTCGCCACGGGATTCCGCGGCCTGCGGGATCGGCACGGTCTATCAGGACCTTGCGCTTGCCCCGCTGATGTCGGTCAGCCGCAACTTCTTTATGGGGCGCGAGCTCTACAAGGGCCCGAAATGGTTGGGCATCCTCGACGATGCCGAGATGGAGCGCATCTCGCTTGAGCAGATGCACAAGATCGGCATCAACGCAGAAGACCCGCGCCAGCCGGTCGGCACGATGTCTGGCGGCCAGCGCCAGACACTCGCCATCGCGCGGGCCATCTACTTCGGCGCCAAGGTGCTGATCCTCGACGAGCCGACCTCGGCGCTTGGTCAGAAGCAGCAGATGGAGGTGCTGAAAACCATCATGCGGGTGCGGGCGCGCGGCGACATCGCGATCATCTTCATCACCCATAACGAGGTGCATGCCCAGCTCACCGCCGACCGCTTCACCTTCCTCGCGCTGGGCGAGGTCATCGGGCAGGGCACCACCGCCGACATCGCCCATGACCAGATCCGCCACCTGATGGCGGGCGGCGCTGAAATGGCGGATCTCGAACAAGAAATCCGCGCGATCGCAGCGGCATAGGAGGCAAGGATGCAGGCCAAACGAACACTTGCCGCGCTGCGCAAGCTCAAAGGCGTCCGGCAGTTTCTCACCGTTCATGTCGATACCGCCGCCGAAGCCGCCGCCGCGGCCGAGGCTGGCGTGGAGATGTTCACCTTCGAGGTCGATGACCGGCTCGACGCCGTGCGCGCCGCGGCGCCGGGCGTGTTCATTCAGGCGGGCTATCCGCAGGGCCACATGACCTCGGAAGAGATCGCCATCCGTGACGGCTTCGCGGCCATGGAACGCGGGGTCGATGCGATTTACTTCGCCGGGTCCCTGCGGATCGTCGAAGCCATGGCCAAGGAGGGCATCCCGGTGTGCGGCCACGTGGGCTACGTGCCGCGCTGGGGAACATGGACAGGCGTTCGCGCCGTGGGAAAGACCGCAGAGGAGGCCCTCGCCGTCTATCAGCGCGCCAAGGACCTCGAGAACGCGGGCGCCGTCTTCGTCGAGATGGAACTGGTGCCGGTGGAGCTGGCCGATTTCATCACCCGGAACACCTCCATGATCACCGAAGGCATGGGCTGCGGGGCCGTCTGTGACACCCAGTATCTGTTCTCCTGCGATCTGCTGGGCACGCACACCGGGCACTATCCGCGGCATTCCAAGAAATATGCCGACTTCGTCACCCTCGAGGGCGAGTTGCACGCCAAGCGCGTCGAGGCATTCCGGGCCTTCAGCGCCGATGTGAACGCCGGGGCCTACCCGGAAGCGGCGCATGAAATCAGGATGCCCGAGGCGGCCCTCGAAGACTTCATGACACGCGCGACACGAACCGGGAGCTGAACATGGACGACCTACGCCACGGAAGCCGCGACAAGCGCGGCCACTGGACCCCGAAAGACCCGCTGGAGGTGGCACCTATCTTCGTCTGGCCCTGGAGCATCGTGCGTTTTCTGCGTTGGCTGCCGAGCTACTTTCTGCCCTATAACGTGATCTTTCTCGCGCTGGGGGCGCTGTTCTGGTATCTGCTGACGCCCTCCCGAGAGACCATGCAGACCCTCTCATGGGGCTGGGTGCTCTGGATTCTCGCGCGCAATTCGCTGGCGATCCTGCTGCTCTACGGCGCCCTCGAGCTCAGGCTCTACGTGCGCCGCCGGCAGGGGACCGGCTTCAAATACAACCCGAAGTTTCCGGCCGACACCCCTTCGGACGTGTTCCTGTTCAAGAGCCAGAACATCGACAACGCGCTGCGCACCTTCGGCACCGGCCTGCCGATCTGGTCGGCCTATGAGGTGCTCCTGCTTCATGCCTGGGCCTCGGGCTGGGGCCCCTGGACGACCTTCGGCGAAAGCCCGCTGTGGCTGCTCGCCTTCGGACTGGTGATCCCGGTCTTTCATGAGGTGCACTTCTATTTCATCCACCGGCTGATCCATGTGCCGGTTCTCTACAAATACATCCACTCGGTGCATCACAACTCGGTCAACCCCTCGCCATGGTCCTCTCTGTCGATGCACCCGGTGGAGCACCTTCTTTACTGGTCCGGCGCCCTGATCCACATCATCCTGCCCTCGCATCCGCTCTTGCTGCTGTATCACCTGCAAGTCACCGGCACGGGCGCGGTCATCGGGCATGTGGGCTTCGACAAGGTCGAGACCGGCAAAGACACCGGCGTCGATACCCATGCCTTCACCCATTACCTGCACCACAAGTACTTCGAGGTGAACTATGCCGACGGCACCATCCCGATCGACAAGTGGTGCGGCACCTGGCACGACGGCACCTCCGCCGGCGACGCGCAGATGAAGGAACGCTTCCGCGCCAAGAAGTCGCGGCTGGCGGCAAAATCGGAACGCGATCCCGGTTCCACGCCATAGGTCTACATCCCAATTGCGAGGCGCTCCGACCGGTTCGCGGATGTCCGTGCAGTCCGGCTCGGAGCTGCGGGTCCCCAGCGCCACCCTCGCTTTTTTGTGTTGTTGCAACCGTCAAAAACCCGGCCAGACCGCAGACCAAGAAGGAGAAAAGACTATGGCGACTTGGGTAAATGCCTGCGCGACCACTGATATCGAAGCCGAAGATGTCATCCGTTTCGATCACGACGACCGCACCTTCATCGTCGTGAGAGACCACGAGGATAACTTCTATTGCAGCGACGGACTTTGCACCCATGAGGAAATTCATCTCGCTGACGGGCTAGTCGTAGAAGCCACCATCGAGTGCCCCAAGCACTCTTCCATTTTTGACTGCCGCACGGGCGAGGTAGAGACTCCGCCCGCATGCGAGAATCTGAGGAGTTACTCCGTCCGGGTCGAGAACGGCCGCGTCTGGGTGGAAATCTAGGTCCACCAAAATTGCGGCCAATCGGCCCTTCGGTACCAATGCGGCAGACACGCCTCGCCATCTGAATTCGTTTGGATATGAATGTGCAAGCTCTTCATGCTTGTTTTAAGAGTGTCAGCTTTTGCGCTCGGGATATAGCGACGCCCAATCACGGCGAACGACGGCTTTCCGCCCATCTTTTCCAACTCGCGTCTCAGCAGTAGCCGGCTCGCCTGATCCGCGACCGGGCCGCAGGTGTTTCCAGATGGGCATACCGCCCTCCGGAGTACCTGCGACAGTCGAGCGCATGACCGGCCGCAATGAGCGCAGCGCCGATGTCTTTTCCATCGACGAAACAGACGCCGACCCATCGATCATGGGTGCGCTCGCCATTAAGCTCGCAATCGACCTCACGCCCGGCGAGGAAGTTCACCATCCATCGACGAGCATCCCGGCCTGCCCGCGTCCCAAGCTCCGGCGCGTCTACGCCGTTCAGCCGCACAGGGGTTCCCGCGACGACGATGGTATCCCCATCGCGCACCTGGACCTGGGCGGCCAAGGGTGCTGTGTGCAGGATCACGGCAAACGGGATCAGATATCTTGTAGCCAGTTTCATTCTCAACCCGTCTCGTTGTTGTCGCCAGCCTGGTACCACACCTTTGTGGCCCGAGTTGGCCCGACCCGCACTCAGTGCCTGATCGCCTCTCCAGCTCAGCTACGCGTATCACAGGGAAGATATCGGCCCCTGGCCGATCGCGCATTCGGCCCTGCGGCCTCACCGCGGCGTTGTGCCCGGCCTCCCGGTTTGCCCGTCTCGCGAGCAGGTCGCGCCTCGGCCGCTCCGCCGGATTGCGCTCTGGTCTGTTTTGGCCGGGGGCCAAAACGATCCCGCCACTTCATCCGTCTTCCGCGTCCGGTCGCGCCCCTTGCCTGCTCGCGGCGGGCAAACCTGCTGTAGTTCACACACACATGAGCGTGGCAGCATATCCTCCGGATGGCCCCCAAATCCGCCCGCGTCAAGGATCGCAAAACTTTTCGGCGCGGGGGGTGCGCGCGGCAGCGTTGGTCCAGTGCGGACCGTTGCGCCCGTCTCGACAGACGCGCACGGAAAATTTTTGCGCCCGGCGGAGCCGGCGGCTGCGCCGTCCCTGACCCGACCGCATTTGGACACCGGACATTCGGCCATGCCACCACACTCACGTGGTGGTCCCCGAACATCTGGAGAAACGACCATGGCTTACGACCAGGCTTCCGCCTACGACACCATCGAACTTTTCGGGCTGACCGAGAAAGATGCCGACCTGCCGATCCCTGACGATGCCGTTCTGAAGGACGCCATCATTCGCGAGACCTTCGAGGCCCTGCTGGGTCAGCTGCACAGCACCGGCCTCGAGATCGAGATCGAACCGCTCGCGCATGGGCTCGCCACGCTCCTGCAGCGGCGCAAGGTTGCTCTCACGAAGGAGCTGGACCGGACCGCCGACAAGATCGGGGCGCTGGCCAAGTGCCACGACGGATCGGAGATCGCGGAAACATCGCTGGAGGAGGCGCAGGCCCGCTTCCTGCATCTGCGGGAGATCGTGGCCGCCATCGAGGTGATGAGCGACGCGGCGGCGGAGTGCTACGAGGTCGAGACCGGGCATGCCTTCATCCCGGCCGCGGGATCCCGGGCAAGCCTTCGCGCCCAGGAGACGGGTGCCGTCTTCGAGGCCCGGCAACTCCTTGAGCAGCATGACCGGGAGACAGCCGCCCGATCGAAGGTTGAGGGGCTTCCCCTGATCGTCTCGGGCGCCACCGACTGGACCGATATCGATCTCGTCTTCTCGTCGCTCGACAAGGTTCGGGAGCGGATCCGCCAGAGCCGCAACCAGGAGATCTTCCTCTGCCACAAGGGCGGCAAGCATGGCGCCGAGATGATCGCGGCCCGCTGGGCCCGGGCGCGCGGCGTCGCGCAGGCGCGGTTCGATCCCCGCTGGTCCGCCCATGGCCGCGCCGCACCCTTCAAGTGCAACGACGAGATGCTGGACGATCGCTTCGCCGCCGCAGGCGTCGTGCTCTTCGGCGGAAACGGGGTGGCGCTGAACCTCGGGCAGAAGGCCGAGGCGAAGGGGCTGACGGTGATGCGGGTCGCGGATCCGGCGAAGAGGTCAGCGGACAAGTAACACAGAGGAGGCCGCCTTCGGGCGGCCATTTCCTCATTTCCATCCGGTAGGTGCTCCCAGTCGTTCGGGAGCGCCTTCCTGGGCGCCCAACCTCCGCCGATCGGCCCTTGCGGGTGTAGATTGCTGGGGCGGGGAGGGCGCACCGACCAGGTCGCCAGCTAACGACCGTACGTCCCGGCGGAAGGACCTGGGCCCCCGGACAGGCAGCCATCGCTGTCCCTGATCGCGGTACGAGATCGTGCGCGGCTAACGACCACAACCTTTCCGCTCGAGTGACGACGAAGCCTCTGGCCAGGTCGTTGGAGGGTAGCGGCTCAAGGCACATCAGGTGGGACAGACCTCGACAGGACCGATGGCGTCTTGGGTGCAAGAGGTACATCCTGGTCTCCCCTCCTTGCGCAGAGATGTGGATCGCACGGGGTCGGGCCGCCCGTTCCCTCGGCGTTGCCTCGGCAAGGACAAATACGGCTTCCACGTGGGCGCGGACCCTCCGTGTATGGACGCCCCCAGGGATGCAAGCGATTTCTTCCGGTTGGACATGGTGGAGCGGTCGAGTTCTTCCGTGTATCCGGCCTCCTTATGCAGCAGTTTTCGCTGCGGGCCCTCATGGTGAGTTCGAGGAACGGGTCCAAAACGCATTTGCGGGGTCTAAGCCTCCGGGAGGGTCACTGGTTTTCCTATTCCTGATCTCGTCGACGCTTTGCCATGACCTCCGCTCAGAACTGCCGCTTCCCTTTGGGCCCCACCGCACTCAGGCGCGCGCCGGGGTTTCGTAAGCGCCGCCTCGGGTCATCAGGACCCAGGCGATGCGCGCCATCTTGTTCGCCAAGGCAACAGCCACGAGCATCTTCGGTTTGCGGGCGAGCATGCGGGCAAGCCATGATCCTTCGGGCGCCCCGCCCCGCCGCGCGGCGGATTGGATCGTAGACATCGCGCCGATAATCAGCAGCCTCCTGAGATCGCGCTGTCCCATCTTCGACGTTCTTCCCAGCTTGGTCTTGCCTCCGGTTGAGTGCTGGCGCGGGGCGAGACCTACCCAGGCGGCGAAATCTCGCCCTTTCGAGAAGGTTCCGGGCGGCGGTGCCAGAACGGACAGCGAAACTGCCGTCACAGGGCCAATCCCCGGCATGGTCATTAGACGTTTTGCGACATCGTCTTGCTTGGAGACCTGCCTCAGCTGCAACGATAGAGCTTCTATGCGCTCGGAAAGAGAGCCGATAAGCTCGAAGAGCACGCGGCAAACCGAGATGACCGTGTGCGGCAAGTCATCTTCGCAAGCATTCATCTCGTCTTCCAGGCGCGGCAAATGCTGTGGGCCTTTTGGCGAGACAATCCCGTGCTCCGAAAGATGTCCGCGGAGCGCGTTGATCGTTTGAGTGCGCTGCGCCGTCAATAGGTCGCGCACCTTCAGCACCATCGCTTGCCCCTGTTGTTCAGGGCTTTTCACGGCGACAAAGCGCATGGAAGGGCGAGAGGCTGCTTCTGCGATGGCTTCGGCATCAGAGGCATCGTTCTTTTGTCGCTTCACATACGGTTTGACATATTGTGGTGGGATTAGCCGAACGTCATGGCCGAGGGCCGTGATCTCCCGGCCCCAATGATGCGCCCCGGCACAAGCTTCGAGGGCAACGATGCAAGGCTGCAGCTTGCCGAGCACTTTCAATACCCGACCCCTCGGAAGAGCTTTGCTAAAAAGCGCAGTTCCGTCGACTGCGGCAGCATGTGCATGAAATGAGTTTTTCGCGATATCCAGTCCAATGATATGAACGTCTTGCATGGTTTCCTCCTAACCCAGTTCGACTTCTGACATCGCCACCTTGGCACATTGCGATGCCGGGCGGGGGCGTCCACACCATCGCATTTGCCCTTGCGGCTGGCCCTTGTCCCCCGAGCCGGTCGATCCCCATCGCAAAAAGGAGAGACCCAAATGACCAACCACTACGTCGCCACCGTTCCCGTCAAGTTCACCGACAGCGACGGCAAGGAACGCACCCGTTTCCAGCGCGTCGGCGCGATGTTCCGCAACACTCGCAACGGGGACGGCTCGGAGTTCTTCAGCCTCAAGCTGGACTTCCCCGTCGCAGTCCAGGAGCTGGTGATGTTCCCGCCGAGCTCGAAGGAACCGCAGGAGTAATCCTCTGATGAGGATGGGCCGCCCCCGGGCGGCCCTTTCCCCGTTCCAGGGAAGGCTGCGCCAAGATCGGGAACCCCTCCCTTCGGCCGGCGTCCCCGGGAAGGTGTCAGGACCGCAAGCGGTCCTGAAGGGAATATGAGAGGGCCTCTGAAACAGGTCTGACGGCCAGCCTCAAGGGGGCCATCCGGAATAACAGTCGGGCTGCGCCCGCCGGTTTTTCCGGCAGAGATTTGGCGGGACAAATCTGGCCGCCCTTGACCCTGACCGCCCGCCCCGTCGGGGAGATCATGCGCCGCCCCTCGCTTCCGTCCGAACACATGCGTGTTCGACCTGAACCTCGGGCGCGGGCATGACAAAAGGTGGCCGGTGTGCGGTTGGAGATGGCCGATTTTCCTGGGCCCTTTGGGCCGGACCTCGCCCCTGCGGTGCTCGGCGAGATGCGGAATTCAAGGTCGCCTGGCGGCTGTCTACGATAATATTGCATTGACCGTAACATATAGTTTCGTATGATGAGGGCGACCTTGAATGAAGGTGGCAGGAAATAGGGGTGCTTTCTTCGTATGAGCCGGACCAAGAGACTGACACAGACGGAGCGAGCGGAGATTGTCCGTGAGGCCGGAGAAGGTGTAGGGACTTCCGTGCTCGCGGAGCGGTTCGGGGTCACGCCGCGGACCATCCAGTACACGTTGAAGGCGGACGAAGAACGCCAGAAGGATGCGGCCATGGCGACGGCCGCGGTGACGGTGAAGCTGACACCAGAAGAGCTCGCGGCGCTCGATGAGGTGCTGTCCGCGGCGGGGATCGAGACCCGCACGGAGGGGGTCCGGCGGCTGATCCAGGCGGCGGGCGGAACCTTCGTTCCGGACGCGCAGCTGGCGGCTGAGATGGCGCGTTACCGGGCCTCCCTGCACGAGGTCGGCAACGGCGTCGTGCAGATCGCCAAGCAGATGATGAAAGCCAGCCGCACGGGGCAGGGGGAAGGCTCCGCACCGAACGCCGAGTTGTCCGAACTGCGCCTCGCGCAGATGCGCGGTCTGGCCCGTTTCATCCTTGATTCCGCTGATGAGATCGACCTGCTGCTGCGCCGCCGCCGGGATGCCATGCAGCTATCTGCGACCGCCGCGCTGAGGGAGTTCGCCCATGCGGCTGAATGATGCCGTCCATGACGTCACCGGAGAGATCTTCCGGGACGGATGGAGCCGCATCCGGGGCTCTATGCAGGGGCTGCAGGCGTCCCGGCAGAGGCAGCTCGTGCGGGCGGCGGCGGGGCATCGTGCAGCGGTCTTCAAGGCGATCCGGGGCGGGGGCACGCATACCAAATCGCAGCTCATGAACCAGCTCGATTACCTCACCACCAAGTCCTCGCATATCGTGGACAGCAGCGGCTTCCTGGACGGGAAGACGAAACTCGAAGGGTCGGAGATCAAGGACCTGACCGACCGCTTCGCCAAGCGCTGGAGTGCGGGGTTCAAGCCCAAGCTCGGACAGACGACGCATATGCTCATGTCCTATCCGATCGGCACCCGGGGCGAGGATGTGCGCGACATCACCGCCAATGTCGCGGAGCGGTTCTTCCAGTCGGACGAGGGGCATTTCGACTACATCATCGCGGTCCATGAGGATCGCGATCACCCCCACGCACATATAGTTTTGAATCGCCGGTCGCAGGAAGGTGAGTTCTTCTTTCTGGGCCGGGACCACCGCTTCAACTACGACGATTTCCGCCTCGCCATGGTCGAGGAAGCCGAGAAATTCGGCGTGCGTCTGGAGGCCACGCGGCGGCTGGATCGGGGCGTTGTGCATTATCCGCCGCGCACCCGCGAGGTCTATGCGGCCAAGGTTGAGGGGCGGGTTGCGGAGACGCGGCCACGGGTCGGGGCCGATCTCGACCGGGCGCTCGCAGAGATTGCCAATACCCGGATCATCTATCACTCGCTTGCCGCTGAGGCCTCCTCGGACAATCGCGAAGACATCGCCGATGCGCTGTTCCGCTCGGGAGAGCTACTGGCCAAGGGCGGCAAGCTGAATTTGGAAGGAGGCGTCTACATGGCAGAAGAGCAATCGTTCGAGGATTTGCGCACCCGCTATGCCGATCAGGTCGCGCGCGTCCAGGGCATGATTGATGCGAAGCCGGAGGCCGAACGGCCGAGGCTCGAGCGCAGCCTCAACGAGATCCAGTCGCGGCTCGCGCATATGCAGCCCTTGGGGCTGCGCTCCATGACATTGACCGAGAAGCCCTCGGAGGGCGGGGTCTATTCCGAGACGAATATCGATGCGGCCCGGCTCGACCGGTTGCGCGACCCCGAGGTGCGGGCGCAGGTCGATACCGCGCTGCGCGGGACCGGGATAAGTTCGTCCGTGGTGGTCGCCCGGATGGAAACCGGCGCGCAGAACGCCGCGCTCGAGCAGCAATGGATCGCCGACGATCTGGCGCGGGTGGCCGAGAGGGACGGTCTCAACCTCGAGCGTCGCGCGGACTTGGAGACGGCGCGCGAGAGCCTCAACCGGGCCCATGTCCAGCTCGGCGTCGCATTGGAGCGGGCGGGGGTCTTGCGTGAGGACGGTGTCGTGGAAGATCGCACGGTGATGGAGCGGGTCCATTATCATCGGGACGCCACTGAGGACATGGGGCGCGCGATCCGCCAGGACATGCGTTCGGAAGGCTTGACCGAGGACCAGATCGAGGCGCGGGAGTGGGAGATCGCCTCCCGGGCGGAGCGGCGGATCGAGGAGGAGCAGCGCGACTACCTCGATGCGCATCCGGAACTGCTCGCGCGCCCGGGCGACGTGATCGACCGGTCCGAACCCTACCGGGAGCGGATCACCGACGAGGCCCGGGCCCGCGAGATCACGCGCGAGGTTGACCGGATCATGGAAGGTCGCGACGCACGGACCCCCGTTGCGGATGCCGTCACGGAAGAGTTCCGCGCGCGCTATCCCGATATGCCGTCGCATCTAGCCCGCGGGCTTGGCGCGACCTATGCTTCCGTCATCGAGCGGCGCGACAGCGAGGCCATCGACCAGGTCCGCCGCGAAAGCGAGCTCCGGAAGGTGGCGCTCGACCTGCGCGACGGGCGGCTTTCGGGCGCACGCGAGGGGGAAGCTGTCGAGGGCGCACCGATTGCCGATCCGGACATCCGGCGGGTCGTCGACCATGAACGGGCCGGCAACCTGCACTCGCCGCTCCAGGATGAGGGTCAACGCCTGGCCTACCGTGAAGCGGTCGAGAGGGATCTCGACGCGGCGCAGATCGAGCGGCTGCGGGACGGGGATGCGGACGTGCTGGAGACGCAAATCGAGGACCGCCTCGACCGGCTCTACGCCGCCAAGACCTATCTGCAGTCGGATGCGGCGACCGCCAACAGCGAGGCGACCCGCGCCGTGGTCGAAGAGATCGCCGAACGCGAGTTCGAACTCCACCGCGCCGATCTTGTCGATGGCGAGAGCGAGCGTGGGGAGACCCACTGATGGGAGGGATGGGGAAAGGCCGCCTCGCCGTCGGTGTGGTGCTGGTCACGCTCGTCGCCATCGCGATCGGCTATGTCATCGCCTCGGCCGTGATCACCTTCCGCAATCTGGGCTTCCGGGCCGAGATCGACTTCTTCCACATCGCCGAGAACTATCTCGTGATACGGGCCGCCCGTCCCGATGATTTCCGCCTGATCAACCTGATCATGGGCGGGGCGGGGGTGGCGGGCCTCATGATGAGCCTTGCCATGTCCGGCTCGGCGCTCACCCGGTTCGGCTACACCCATTGGCAGACCCGCCGCGAGATGAAGAGGAATGGCTTTTTCGGCACACCGGGCACGGGTTTCATCATCGGCAAGCTGGGAAAGCCCACATCCCGCGCCCCGTTCCTCTGCTCCCGGACCTTCCCACACGCGCTGATCGTGGCCCCGACCGGGCGTGGCAAGACCACCGGATTCGTCATCCCGAACCTGCTGACCTGGCAAGGTTCTGCGGTCGTCCTGGACGTGAAAGGCGAATGTTTCGAGGCTTCGGCCCGCCACAGGGCGGCGCAGGGCGACGCGATGTTCCGGTTCGCGCCGACGGATTGGGAGGACAGGCGGACGCATCGCTACAATCCGCTCTTGCGTATCTTCGAGCTCAAGGACCCGGCCCGCCAGCAGATGGAGCTGCAGCTTCTGGCCACGCTCTTCCTTCAGAACGACAACGACCGGGTGCAGGGCCTCCTCAAAGGCGGGATCGATCTTTTCGTGGCCGCCGGCCTTCTGGCCTTTCAACGCCGCCGACCGACCCTCGGCGAGATTTATCGCATCGCCGCCTCGGGTGGTCAGAAGCAGAAGGAATATCTGGCGCGCGCCCACGAGGTCCAGAACGCCGCGGCGCGGCTGATCTTCACGCGGCTGGCCTCGACCAACAACGACACGCTGACCTCCTATGTCTCGCTCCTGATGACCTCGGGTCTCGATCAATGGCAGAACCCGGCCATTGATGATGCGACGGCCGTGTCGGATTTCGACTTCCGGACGATCCGCAAGAAGCCCTTCAGCGTCTATCTCGTCGTTCAACCCCTCATGGTGAAGCCGCTGGCTCCGCTGATCCGGCTCTTCTTCTCGGACCTGCTTTCGGCTCTGCAGGACAAGGAGCCGGGTCCGGACGAGCCCTGGCCGGTGATGATCATGCTCGACGAGTTCAACCGGCTCGGAAAGATGCCGATCGTGGCCGAGAGCATCGAGGTGCTGCGCGCCTATCGCGGGCACCTCGCGGTGGTCACCCAGACCATCCCGGCCATCGATGAAATCTACGGCGAAAACACGCGACGGGCCTTGCAGGGCAACGCCGGGATCAAGCTCTACCTCACGCCTTCGGACGAGAAGACCGTCGAGGAGCTGAGCAAGGCCGTGGGCAAGACCACCAAAACCGTCGTCACGCGCTCCCGCGCGGTCGGCAAGAACCCCTTCGAAGGCCGCAGCCAGTCTGAGAGGACGGAAGAGGTCTCGCTCTTGCCCGAGGACGAGGCGCGGCGCTTGCCTCTTGACGATATCGTCGTCGTCGTGGACGCGCAGATGCCGGTCCGGGCCAAGCGGGTGGTGTATTTCGAGGATCCGTTCTTCAAGGGCATTCACGCGGCGCAGGAGGGGGATCTGCCCTTCCCGACGGGGCCGGTCCCTCCGATGGGGGAATTGCCTCTGAGTGTCCGGGCAATGCCCACGGCGCCGCGGGGGTCAGGTCTGTCGGAACGCGATTTCGAGGCCAGGATGGGACTTACGGAAACCGGAGGAAATGCACCCATTGAGCCCGGCCCGGCTCAAGCGCCTCGGCGCGGTCGTGCCGCAGTCCTCGCGGACGATCAGCGGCAGTTCGAGATGGATTTCGGGCGGCAAGCAGACCTCGAGGTGAACGTTCCGACCGAAAACGACGTCGTCCGGGTTCAGGACGCGGTGAGTGATCTTGAGCGGCTGGAGGCGGAGATGTCCGGTTCGGAACAACATGTCGGTGAGGCGGGCGAGAAGGGTGGGCTTGGCTAAGCCGTTATTCGATCGGCCGATAGTGCGAAGTGAACTCGTACCTTGAGCGCAGCGCGTTCACCTGAACAGCCAGGAGTGTTTGGCCTGCCCAATTTCCGATGGGCCATGCCGCGTCCCCCGACGGCAGGGCCATGTAGCTTGCCGCCGAGGTGGTCCCCACGTTGGCCCGTGGCAGGTAGGGGTAGACGTCGAGGTCAAGCTTCGGTGGTCGCCTCTCGACGTCGCAAAGCACAAGGTGTTCGTCAGCGTCGAAGCTGACAGCTCCCAGCTTCAGGGCCTTCTTCAAGGCGGTATGCTCGTCGGCAAGCTCGAAGGTCTCCAGCAGGCGCAGCACCTGCGCATACTCGCGGCGGCCCATATTCTGCATCCGCGCTTCCGTAACTCACCTAGGCACATCGATGCCTTCGGGGGCGGTCACATCATTAACACCTGACAGCTGTAAGGTCACCGGAGCAGACAACCTGCACTTATCGAAAACGAGCCGACCATGGAAGCGAGCGGCCGAAATGCGTTCATAAATGGAAATTTCTATTCAACTTACGGAACAATCCTGCTATTCGCGCTCTGCGATCAATCGCCACTGATTTGAGGGAGGGTGCGGTGTTATTTGAACTGAGAATATACGAGGCGATGCCGGGGCGGCTGGGCGATGTGCTGGCGCGGTTCAGGGACCATACCGTTCCGATCTGGGAGAGCATGGGGATTGAACCGGTCGGATTCTGGACGACGCAAATCGGCGCTTCGACGAACAACCTTTACTACATGCTGCGTTGGGAGTCGCTTGCTGCAAGAGAGCAGCTTTGGGCGACATTCGCAAAAAGCCCCGAATACGCCGAGGCAAAAGCGGCATCTGAAGCGAACGGACCCATTGTCGCCTCGGTCAGCAATCAGATCCTGTCGCCGACAGCATTCTCGAAGCTGAAGTAGCGGGAGTTTCTCATGCGGATGCTGATAACCGGTGCGGCCAGCGGGATCGGTCGTGCTGTCGCGTTGCGGGCTGCGGAATTGTTTCCAGATGCAGCGCTGTTTGTGACCGATGCGAATGCGTCGGCTCTGGAGGAGACCGTCGAGGCCATTTCGAAGGCGGGCACAAAAGTCTGGAGTTCCGCTTCCGATCTGTCCGATCCGGCAGTACCGGAGCGGATCGTCCGGGAGGCCGTTGGCGTCTTGGGCGGGCTGGACAGTCTCGTCAGCAATGCGGGTCTCTTGCGGCCGTCGTCGCTGTTGGCGTTGGACATGGAAGAGTATCAGCTCGCTTTTGACGTCAACACGCGCCCGACCTGGCTTCTTGGGAAGGCGGCGCATGCCGCGCTGTCGGCTTCGGGTGGGACGATTGTCGCAACGGCTTCAATTTCAAGCGATCAGCCGTCTTCCGGTCTAGGGGCCTACAGTCCCAGCAAGGCTGCGTTGGTCATGCTTGTACGGCAGATGGCGCTGGAATGGGGATCCGACGGCATTCGTTGCAACTGTGTCTCTCCTGGTCCGACCTTCACCGGTATGACCGCGTCTGCGTTCAACGACGAAACCGACCCCGTCCAGATGGAGAACCGCCGACGCCGCGAGGCCTTCATTCCTCTGCGTAAGATCGGCCTGCCCGAAGAGGTCGCGAATACTATTCTCTTCCTTGCTGGGCCGTTGTCCTCACAGATCACCGGTGTGAACGTGAATGTCGATGGTGGGCAGACCTTGTCGCTTATGCCCGCCACCGGCGGGGGGAGCGGGCATCGCTGAGGGATCAGTCATTGCCAAAGACCGGCGGGCGCTTTTCACGGAATGCAGCCTGCGCTTCGGCAAAATCAGGGCCGGCCGACAGGGCCTCGGTAAGGGTCTGCTCATGGCGATAGGCTTCGTTCAGTGGCAAGTCTTCACCAAGGATGAACGACTCTTTCGCGGCGCGCACGGCAGAGGGGCTTTTTGAGGCAATTTCGGAGGCCAGTCCTGCTGCGTAGTCGGAAAGCTCATCCTTGCTGACGCAGGCGGAGATGACGTTCATCCGATAGAGATCCGGCGCTGAGATTCGTCGGGCCGTGTACATCATCAGCCGGGCGTCTGACTGGTGGAAGTGGCGCATCATGTGGCGCGGCCCGCCAGCCAGCCCGACTTCCACCTCCGGCATAGAGACCCAGGCGCCTTCCTGCGCAACGATGATGTCGCAGCAGGTTGCCAGAACAAGGCCCGCGCCTATGGCGGCACCGTTCAGGGCGGCGATGATCGGTTTCGGGCATTCGATAGCGCTGTTGAAGCAGGTGCGGACGCTCAGGTTGTGGTCGGTATAGGCGCCAGGATGCGAAGTGTCGGGCCGGTCCTTGAGGTCGGCTCCGGCACAAAACATCTTGCCGTTGCCTGACAGGACAATCGCGCGGACTGCCGTGTCGCCGCCCAGGGTTGCAAATGCGGTGACCAATTCATCTCGCATGACGCGATTCATTGCGTTGACCGGCGGACGATCTAGCAGAATTTGTCCGACGCCGTTGGTTGTCGTCACACTTATAGTTTTAAAATCATACATTTACGTCTCCCTCATGTTCGCAGTGTAGCGCGACTCTCCGATTTCGACAGAAGCTAGATGAAGTACCGACATCATTCAATATTGTGAATGTAGCTTCAGTAATGAAAAGTTAATGTTGACGCTTGTTGCCTCGGGTGCAAGAAAGAATGCGTTCGAGATCGGGACGGGGCAGCCGCGAGTCGGCTAGACCCGGTGCGGTCAGATTTGGGAGGAATGGGAATGTTGAGACTACTACAGGCCGGCGCAGTTGCGGGCCTTGCCATTGCCGTGGGCGCCGCTCCGTTGGCCGCGCAGGATGCGCAGGAGACCTTCAAGATCGGTGGTCTTCTGGCGCTGAGCGGCCCGCTGGGCGTTCTTGGTGAAGATGCGCAAAAGGGGATGGATCTTGCGATCGAAGAACGCGGCGGCATGCTGCTGGGCGTTCCGGTCGAGATCACCTGGGAAGACACCGAAAGCAAGCCGCAGGTCGCCGTTCAAAAGGCCACGCAGGTCATGTCGAGCGGCGCTCAGTTTCTGGTGGGCTCGGTCGGGTCCAGTGAAACACTCGCGATCATGAAGGTATCTGGCGCGCGGAAGGTTCCGATGCTTGTGCCGCTGTCTTCCGATCCGTCAATTACAGCCGAAAACGGCAACGATTACACCTTCCGCACGGCCTCCTCCGGGGACACGCTCGCGCTTGTCGCCGCGCGCTATCTGGAGCAACTTGAGCCGTCGAAAATCTATGGTGTCGCATCCGACTACGCCGTGGCACGGGCCGGATGGGAATTCGCAAAGGGCGAGCTGGCGGGCAGCGCCGAAGCGGTGGGCGAGGATTTCCCTTCCTACGGGGAGACCGATTTCTCGGTGATCGTCAACAAGATCAACGGCTCCGGCGCCGAGGCAGCCTATATCGGCACCGGCGGCAGCGACTCGATCGCCTTTATCAAGCAGGCGGGCGAGATCGGTCTTCTTGAGCGCGTGAAGCTCGTCGGTCCCAACCTGGTGGACACCACCGTTGCAGCCGGTGCGGGCGATGCATCCATCGGCGTTGCTACCGCACTTCGCTATGATCCCAGCATCGATACGGAGGCGAACAAGGCATTCGTCGCCGCATACAAGGAAAAATACGGCACGCTGCCTTCGCAGCTGGCGGGCGACGCCTATGACGGGCTGAAATGGTGGATGGACGTCGTCGATTCCACAGGGTCCTGGAACCCGGAGGACTGGATGGCGGCATTCAGCGGACACACCTGGGATGGCTCGATCCTCGGGACGCGGACCATGCGCGACTGTGATAACCAGTCCCAGCATCCCAGCTTCATCGCAGAAGCGGCTGCCGGCAGCGGCGACCAGCCCTACGAGATGAAGATCCTGCAGAAGTTCGAAGCAGAAGACATCGCGACGGCCTGTCCGGAGTAGATCGGTCTTCTCGCCGGGGCGGCGGCCTGCCGCCCCGCAACTTGGCCTGATCTTGGCCGGCGAAACTCCTTCGAGGTGAATATGGGTGTCCTTCTGATCGGGCTTGTGCTCGGCATGATCCTCTTTTTGCTTTCATCCGGTGTGACAATCATCTTCGGGGTGCTTGGCGTCATCAATTTCGCTCATGCCACCTACTTCACCCTTGGCGCTTTCATCGCATTCGCTTGTGTGAGCGGGACCGGCAGCTACCTTCTTGCCTTCCCGGTTGCGATCCTTGCCGGTGCGCTGGTCGGTGCGCTGCAGGAGGTGCTGACTTTCCGACCCATCTACAAGCATGACCACGCCTTTCAGCTTATCGTGAGCCTCGGCGTTGCAACGGTGTTCATGGCAGTGCTCCACGCCATCTGGGGCCTGGACTACAAGAACGTACCGCAGCCGCAGATGTTCTCGTCGGCGATCGAATTTGCCGGAACACAGCTTTCGACCTTCCGTCTTCTGGTGGTCGCAATCGGAGTGGCCTTCTGCGCCGCTCTTCTTTTCGTGATCGAGCGGACGCCGGTCGGCCTGATGATCCGCGCGGCAAGCACCAACAGCGATATGCTGTCCAGCCTCGGCGTGAACGTGAATCGCCTGCGCACCTGGGTGCTGGCGACAGGGTCCGCGGCAGCCGCGCTTGCCGGTGTCATCGTCGCGCCCATCACCGCAGTGCAGCTCAATATGGGAATGACGATGCTGCTGGACAGCTTCCTCGTCGTCATTCTGGCGGGGTTGGGAAGCGTCCGGGGCGCGATCTTCGTGTCGCTTCTGATTGGCATGACGCGGGCCTACGGCCAGCTTCTGTTCCCCGAATGGGTACAGTTCATCGTCTACGGCGGCGCGCTGGCTTTCCTGATGGTTCGGCCCAACGGAATGTTCGGGCAAAAGGTGCGCGCGGCATGAGTTTCGGACTGAAAATAGCCCTCGGCCTCGTTGCCAGCATTGCGGCAATCTGCTTTCCGCTGTTGGTTCCGGCTGAGATCCAAGCCTACTTCATCGCACTTGCCGGAATCTGGATCCTTTTCGCGCTGGGGTTCGATTTTGCCTTTGGAGTGGCCGGGTTGCTGTCCTTCGGTCACGCGGCATTCTTCGGGGTTGGCGGATATGTCGTTGGCATTCTGACGCTGAACTACGGCGTCGGGTTTTTCCCGGCCCTTGGGCTGGCGATGATCGCAGGCGCCATTCTCGCGCTCGCTTTCGTGGCGGTCTCCCTGCGGGCAAGCGGGATATTCTTCGCGATTTTCACGCTGATCCTCGCTCAGCTCATCCTGATCCTTTTCAGCGTGAAGCTGAGAAGCTGGACCGGTGGCATCGACGGCCTTGCCGGTGTGCTGCGTCCTGAATTCTTCGGGATCGATATGTGGAACAACTGGAACTACGCCGCACTTGTCATGGGCTTCGTCGTGGTGATCGTATGGCTGTCGCTTCTGGTGCGAAGCTCTCCGCTAGGTCAGGTTCTGCACGCGATCCGGCAGGAGCCGGTCCGGTCCCGCCAGATCGGCTATAACAACCACCTTTATTCTTCCGTGGCCTTCATGATTTCCGGTGCGATCTCTGCCATCGCGGGCGGTCTGAATGCTGGGCTGATCTCATTCATCGGGCCGGAAGCGCTTCACGCGACGGTCTCGCTGGACGTGATGATCGCAACGCTCATCGGCGGGGCTGGCACGACTTTCGGGCCGATCATCGGCGCGGTTCTGATCCAGGGAATGTACAGCATCCTGAGCAAGGACAGCGTGGTCGCGCAGCTTCTGTTCGGGCTCGTTCTGATCCTGGTGGCGATCTACCTGCCGAAAGGGCTGTGGGGGACGCTGAAGGCCAGGTTCATGGACAGAAACGGGGGTGGAAAATGACTGCGATCCTCTCATGCTCTGACGTGACTGTCGCTTTTGGGGCCTTCAAGGCAATCAACGGATTGTCGCTGGATTTCGATGCTGGCAAGACCAGCGCGATCATCGGGCCCAACGGGGCCGGAAAAACCACGCTGATCAACGTGCTGTCGGGTATTTACAGGCCCACTGCGGGATCGGTTCGGCTGGAAGGCGAAGACATAACCAGCCTTCGTCCCGACCGGCGCACCCGCATGGGCATCGCGCGCAGCTTTCAGATCGTGAAGATTTTCCCCGAGATGTCGGCCCGCGAAAATCTGCGGATTGCCGCCCAGCGCTCTGCGTACCGCATCCAGCCCTTCTGGAAGCTGGCGGGCCGCGACACCGAGATCGAGAGGCGCATCGAGGAGATGCTGACCCTTGTCGGTCTGCGTGACCTAGCCGACCGGGAGGCCAGCTATCTTTCCCATGGCAAGCAACGGGCGCTCGAACTGGGGCTGACCCTGATGGGAGAGCCGAAGATTCTGCTGCTTGATGAACCGCTTGCCGGGGTGGGCCATTCCGAGCTGGGGTGGATGACGGAGCTTCTTCAGACCATCCGGCGTCGGCACACCACGATCATCATCGAACACAACATGGACGCAGTCCTGAGCCTTGCCGACGAAATCGTCGTGCTTGTCGCCGGGCAGGTACTGGCGCGGGGTGAACCCTCTGAGGTTACCGCGGACCAGAAAGTCAGGGAGGCCTATCTTGGAACGTAGGTCGATATTGGATGTCCGGGACATGAGCTTTGCCTATGGCAAGGCCGCGGTCCTGCACGGGATCAGCTTTGATCTGGGCGAGAAGGATATCGTCGCGCTCGTCGGGCGCAACGGAGCCGGAAAGTCCACGACGATGAAGGTCATCGCGGGTCTACTAACCCCGATGTCGGGAGAGGTTCTTTACGAGGACCAGGATATAGGTCGCTGGCAGCCGCATGAGGTGGCTCGCCACGGCATTGCATATGTGCCTGAAGACCGGCAGATTTTCCCGAACCTGACCGCGCTGGAAAACTTGCGCGTGGCCCAGCTGTCCGGCCGGGCCGGGACCTTCGGTCAGGACGACGTGTTCGACATCTTCCCGCAACTGAAGGCGAAGGCCCGCACCCTTGGTGAGAACCTGTCGGGGGGTGAGCAGCAGATGCTTGCCGTGTCCCGCGCGCTTCTGACCAACCCCAAGGTGCTGTTGCTGGATGAACCGACTGAAGGCCTGGCACCGGTGGTAGTGGATGCGATGATCCGGGCGCTGAAGCTGATCCATGAAGCCGGCGTTTCGCTGCTTCTGGTGGAGCAGAACTTCAAATTCACCACCGAACTGGCCAAGCGTCAGTGTCTGCTCGATGGCGGACGGATCGTGTGGTCGGGCACCACGCGCGAATTTCAGGACAACCGGCAAGAGATCGAGGCGTTGCTGCTGTGATGACGGACGTGATGGAAAAGATGTCGGAAAACAACGATGTGGCCGACTACCGCGCCGCCGTCAGCGGCTGGCTGGACGAAAACCTCCCAGCGGGCTTCCTTTCGGACAGCCCAACGTTTGCGGATCCGGGCACCGAGGAAATCCGCGACTGGGAACGGCGGCTCTACGAGGCCGGATATTCCGGGATGACCATCCCCAGGGCCTATGGCGGGCAGGGGCTTAGCTTTGACGAGCATCTGATCGTCAATCAGGAAGTCGGTCGACGGGCGCTGCCCGAAAGCGTGAATTCCATCGGCAAGGAGATTATCTCGACCATCCTGATGGCGATGGGTACCGAGGAGCAGAAGCGGACCTACCTGCCGGGCATCTTCAGCATGAAGCATATCTGGTGCCAGGGCTTTTCCGAGCCGCAGGCCGGGTCCGACCTTGCTGCCGTGCGCACGAAGGCAGTACGCGACGGCGGCAAATGGCGCATCAATGGCAGCAAGATCTGGACGAGCTATGCGCAGCGGGCGGATTTCTGCCTTCTGCTGGTTCGCACCGGCGACCCGGCGGACCGATATCGCAGCCTCAGCCTGATCATCGTTCCGATGGGGACGAAGGGCATCGATATCCGCCCGATCCGTCAGATCGACGGGTCGGATGAATTTTGCGAGGTCTTTTTCGACGACGTTCTGGTCGATGCCGACGGGATCGTGGGCGAGGTGGATGCGGGCTGGTCAGGCGCTGTTTCCGTTCTGAGCGTCGAGCGTGCCACCAACCGGATGTATCGCGGCTGGCGCTTCGAAAACGAGCTGCGCCATCTTGTTTCCGTCTGCGAGGCCGAACCGGTTCTGAAGGTCAGGCTCGCCGATAGCGGCACGGCGGCGGCGCTGCGCGCGCTGTCGACCGACGCGCGGGTTGTCCAGCTATATGCCGAGAAGATCGTGGCGATGATCCGCGAGGATCGTTCGCCCGGCCCGATCGGCAGCCTGATGAAACTTCACTGGAGCGAAGCGCATCAGCGGCTGGCCGACTTTGCGCTGCGACTGCTGGGCGCGCAGGTCCCCGATCCATCGCCCGCGTTGATGGCGGCCCGCCGACGGTTCCAGACCATCTACCTGCGGGCAAGATCAGAAAGCCTCATCGCAGGTTCTTCAGAAATCCAGTCGGCGATCATTGCTGACAGGTTCATGGGCCTGCCGAAAGGGAGGGCTGCGCAATGAACATTCTCGACCAGACCGATCGCACGATCCTGTGCAATTCCGTTTCCGAAATGGCGGCCAGCCTCGACGGTGCCGATTTTGCGGCGACCATGACGGCGATAGCCGAGCAGGAGCTGATCGGCGCGCTTGTCTCCGAAGCGGCGGGGGGCATGGATCTCGACCTTGTCTCGGTTGCGGCAATCGCGGCGACGCTGGCCCGGTTCCATCTCAGAGAGAATTTCGTCGATGCCATTCTGGCAGCTCAGGTCGCCGAGCTGATCGAACCGGAGGTTTGCGCAGCACTTCTGAACGGCAAGAAAACCGCGACTGTTGCGTCTGCCGGTAGCCTCTTTCTGGCGAGCGGAAAGATGTCGGGCGGGCTCGAACACGTCGCGCTGGCCGGTGACGCCGATATTCTTCTCGCCTGTGTCGAGACGGAAGCTGGGCAGGGTCTGGCGCTGATCGATCTCTCCGCTGACGGGATCGAAATTTCCCGGATGGCCGGGCTCGATCTGGAACGACCGAGCTACCGCGTTACAGCGCGTGCGGCGCCAGTTATCGGCGAGGCGCGTGGCGAGGCCATGGCAACCTATCGTCGCGCTTCGGCCGTAATCACGGCAGCCTGGCTTCAGGCGACCGCCGGTTATTGTCTGGCCGAGGCGGTCGAGCATGTTTCGACCCGGTCCCAGTTTGGCCGCCCTTTGGTGGCCCTGCCGGTTCTGAGGGACACGCTCGCCGGTCTGCAACTCAAGCTGGAGAATGCGCGCCTTCTTGTCGATGACGCGCTGGTCCGGCCAGAGGCGGCTGCGGCGGAAACGGCGCTTGCCTATGCAATGTCGGTCTGTCCGCAGATCGCCGAGAAGTCACTGCACCTGTTCGGGGGCATGGGCTACACGTGGGAAGTTCCCCTTCATTTCTACCTGCGCCGCCTTCGCGACGTTGTCGATACCGCACCTGCGGCACGTTCTTCGGACGTGCTCGCTCCGTTGGTCGGCGAAGTCGCATGACGATCGCACCGCCATTGCGGCGGGTCCGGCACTGAACCGAGAGAGAAACCATGAGTGACAACGTATACATCGTCGGTGCGGGCATGACGCCCCTGGGCAAGCACCTGGACAAGTCGGTGAAGGATCTGACGGCAATGGCGGTGCAGGCCGCGCTGGACGATGCCGGTGCGGACAAGGACGCGATCGAGGCGGCGTGGTTCTGCAACACAAGGCAAGGCGCCCTTGAAGGACAGCACGGGGTGCGCGGTCAGGCCTCGCTGCGCGCCTTTGGCTTTGAAAGCATTGCGATTTTCAATACCGACAATGCCTGCGCAAGTTCCAGCTCTGGCCTTTTCCAGGCCTATGCGGCGGTAAAAGCGGGGCTGTTCGAGGTGGCGCTTGTCGTGGGCGCGGAGAAGATGAACTACCCAGAGAACCGAGAGGGGATGTTCGAGGCGTTCAAGGGAAGCTGGGACAGGGGCCTTGCCGACCAGCATCTGGCCGCGCTTCTGGCGACCGGGGACGGTGTCGAAATTCCTGAAGAGTACCGGGATACCGGCGAGCATTCGGTGTTCATGGATATCTACGCAGCCCAGGCGCGGTTCCACATGCAGACTTTCGGAACCACCCAGCGCCAGATTGCAGCGGTGGCGTCGAAGAACCACAACCATTCGGTCCTGAACCCCTACGCACAATACCGCTTTTCCCAGACGGTCGAGCAGGTGCTCGAGGACCGCATGATAGCCTGGCCGATCACCCGGGCAATGTGCGCGCCGATGAGCGACGGGGCAGGGGCGCTGATCCTGGCTTCCGAGTCGGCGCTCAAGAGGTTCGATCGTGCCCGTGCGGTGCGTGTGCGGGGGATGGGGGTGTCTTCCAGCAGCAACCGGACGCCGGAGCAGTACGACCGCCACCTGACGCGGATCGCAGCACTGAAAGCCTATGAGGCCGCCGGGGCGGGGCCGGAGGATATCAACATAGCCGAACTGCACGATGCCTCGGCGATCGCCGAGATCCTGCACAGTGAAAACGTGGGCTTCTGCGACTACGGCGACGGTGGCGCGCTGGTCGAAAGCGGCGATACCAAGCTGGGCGGCCGTCTTCCGATCAACGTGTCAGGCGGGCTTCTGTCCAAGGGGCATCCCATTGGGGCCACCGGCGCGATCCAGGTTTTCGAACTTGTCACGCATCTGCGCGGCGAGGGCGGCGAACGGCAGGCAGGCAAGCCTAAATTGGCACTCGCCGAAAACGGCGGAGGATTTCACGGGCTGGAAGAGGCGGCCTGCGTTGTCACCGTGCTCGAGGCGCCGGAGCAGGTCTGATGAAGGAACTGCGCGCGGCCGATCTACTGTCTTTCGAGGTCCCCGAGGCCCGGCAGCGGCTAACCCCGTTCCAATGCGCGCTTTACGCGATTTCTATCGGCTTTGCTCGCGACCCGATGGAGGCGCGGGAACGGACCTTCGTCGATCCGGACCCGGACATGCCGGTCGTGCCGTCGATGGCACTGGTTATGGGGTATCCGGGCTTCTGGCTTGGTCTGCCGGCGACCGGCGTCGATGCGACACGGGTTATCCACGCAGACCAGTCGATCACGCTTCACCAATCCCTGCCGAGTTCGGGTGAAATTGTCGGGACGACGCGCGTTACGGGAATTGGCAGCCGAGGCGAGGGCAAGGGTCTTGCCATGACGTCGGAGCGGGATATCCGGGACGACAGTGGCGCGCCGATCGCGACAGTCGCGCAGACGCATTTCCTGCTAGGAAACAGTGCCAAGATCGAAGACGCGCCACGAGCCTATGACAATGGGCCGCCGGACACCGCTCCGGATCATGAAGTGGTTTTCGAAACCCGTGCGGATCAGGCGCTGCTCTATCGGCTGAACGGGGATCTCAATCCGCTCCATTCCGATCCGGAGGTTGCGGCGCGGGCCGGGTTCGAGCGCCCGATCCTGCACGGGATGAGCACCTTCGGCGTTGCCACGCGGGCGATCCTTGCCGCCTGCCTGGACTATGACTGCGCCCGGCTGCGCCGGATCTCGATGCAGTTTCGCGCCCCGGTCTATCCCGGCGAGACGCTGGTGACAGAGCTCTGGTCGGAGGGGTGGTTCCGGGTGCGCGTCGTCGATCGGGACGTTGTCGTTGCCGACCGTGGCCGGTTCGAGCTTGGCGACCTGCCCGGTAGCGCAACGCCGTAACATGATTGGTTGGGAGATTTCCGAATGGAATTGGGATTGAAAGGCCGCACGGCCATCATCACCGGGGGGGCGAGCGGGATCGGTCTGGTCACCGCACGCATGATGCATGCCGAGGGCGCCAATGTGGTGCTTGCCGATATCTCGGCCGAAGCCGCAGAAGCACGCGCGGCAGAGCTGAATACCGATGGGCCGACACGCGCGATAGGGGTGAGATGCAATGTGACCGATCAGGAAGATGTGCGCGCCATGGTCGCCCACACTCTGGAAGAGTTCGGCGCGGTGCATATCCTGGTCAACAATGCGGGGCTGACCCGCGACATGCGGATCGAGAAGATGGAAGAAACCGACTGGGACATCGTCATCGATGTGATCCTAAAGGGCGCTTACATGTGCACCCGCGCCGTCGTGCCCCATTTCCGGGAACAGGGCTGGGGCCGGATCGTCAATATTTCGTCCCGCGCGCATCTTGGGAATGCAGGGCAGGCGAACTATTCCGCCGCCAAGGCAGGGCTAATCGGATTTACCCGCGCGATGGCGCTTGAACACGGCCGGAACAATGTCACGGTCAACGCGGTGGCGCCGGGTATCATCCGGACCGAAATGGTTGAATCGCTTCCGCATTTCGAGAAGATCAAAGCGCGCGCAGAGGAACAGTTGCCGATCCGGCGGCTGGGCGAGCCGGAGGACGTCGCCGAAGCGATCCTCTTTCTGGCCTCGGACCGCGCCTCATACATCACAGGGGATCTCTTGCATGTCTCAGGCGGTCGATATGGCTGACGTAACCAGTTCGCAGGATGCCGACGCGCCCCTGTCGCATATCAAGGTGCTCGATCTGTCGCGCAGTCTGGCGGGGCCCTGGGCCTGCCAGGTCTTCGCCGATTTCGGTGCGGACGTGATCAAGTGTGAGCGTCCAGGCGTTGGCGACGAAGCCCGGATCTGGGGGCCGCCGTTTTTGAACGACGCTGATGGAAACAGCACGGGGGACTCGGTCTATTTCCTGACGTCCAACCGGGGCAAGCGGTCTATCACCGTCAACCTTTCATCTCCCGAAGGGCAGAAGATCATCCGGGCGCTTGCCGCCGACGCGGATGTTCTGGTCGAAAACTACAAGGTCGGCGACATGGGGCGCTTCGGCCTGTCCTACGATGACCTGAAAGAGATCAATCCACACCTCGTCTACTGCTCGATTTCGGGGTTCGGTCAGTCGGGGCCACGGAACCGTCAGGCCGCCTACGATTTCGCGATTCAGGGGATGAGCGGGCTGATGAGTGTGACCGGAGAGGCGGACGGACGCCCCGGTGCCGGTCCGCAGAAGGTCGGTGTGCCCATCGTCGATATCATCACCGGTCTCTATGGTGCAATCGGGGCTCTGGTCGGACTCGTCCAGCGCGGCAAGACCGGCAAGGGCGACTTCGTTGATGTCGCGCTTCTCGACTGCGCGATTGCCGGCATCACTTCTCAGGTCATGTCCCATCTGCTGTCCGGGAAAACGCCCGGCCGGCTCGGAAACCGGCACCCGACAATCCAGCCGCAGGATCTCTTTTCTTGCCGGGACGGAGATATTCTGATCGCGGTTGGCAATGATGCGCAGTATCAGAAATTCTGCGCGGCTATCGGTCGCGCGGATCTCGCTGCCGATGAGCGGTTTATCACGAACCGGGGGCGGACCGACAATGTCGAAGCTCTGCTGCCCCTGATCCGTGTAGAACTGGCGAACTGGGAAAAGGCCGATCTTGCCGACACGCTCGACAAAGCCGGTGTGCCGTGCAGCCCGATCAACACCATCCCCGAGATCCTCGCCGATCCGCAGGTCGTCCATCGCGGTGTCATTCGCGAAGCGCCGCATCCGGTGACCGGCTCCGTGAAGCAGGTGGTCTCCCCTGTCAGGATCGGTTCACGCGCAGATGCCGCTCCGCGCGGTCATCCTGCGCTTGGCCAGCATGTGGGAGAGGTTCTCGGTCAGCTTGGCTACAGCGAAGAAGACATCGAGGGCCTGAAGGCCAGGGGGGCGATATGAGCGACGATAGCGACTCTGCACCAGTTCTCTGGGAGCAGCGCGGCGGGCTGGTGATCCTGCGACTGAACCGTCCCGACGCCATGAACGCCATGACGCTGGAGATAAAGAACGCGTTGAACGAATTTGTGCCGCGTTTCTTCGCCGATCCCGAGTGCCGGTGCCTTATGATCACCGGCACGGGCCGCGCGTTCTGCGCCGGTGGAGACGTGCGCAACATGAAGGGCGAGCAGGTGCCGGCAGAGGTGCGCGCCAGGTTGACGATCTCGCATAACGGATGGGCGCGGGACATTCTTCAGGGTGAGAAGCCGGTTGTCATGGCGGTGAACGGCCCTGCGGTCGGTGCGGGTTTCGGTCTGGCCATGCTGGGCGATATCGTTCTTGCCTCGAAGTCTGCCATGTTCATGGCGGGTTTCTCGAGCATTGGCGCAGCGGCGGATATGGGGCTGGCCGCGACGCTTCCGCTGGCGGTAGGTTCGCTTCGGGCAAAGGAAATCCTCTTCACGCCGAAGAAGGTAAAGGCAGACGAGGCAGAGCGCATCGGAATTGCCAATCAGGTCTATGACGATGCGAGTTTCGAGGCCGAGGCGATCGCCTTTGCGCAAAACCTGGCGGAAGGTCCGACCGTGGGCATCGGTCTGACCAAGGCCCTGATGGCGGCGGGGACCGGTCTCGACATGACATCGTTGCTGAAAATGGAGTCGTTGGCACAGGTGCTGGCCTTCGCCTCCGAGGATCGCGCGGAAGGGGCGGCAGCATTTGCCGAAAAGCGTTCCCCAAAGTTTCGCGGGCGATAGACTATTCAGTAAGATGAATGATTATCCACTATTGAAAATTAATCATTGCGGCTTCCGGGCTGGCGACGTAACCTGTCCAAAGCTTTCGATGCCGTGAATCATCCGCCGTTCGAAACAGTGGATCGGCTGGATGAGAGGGAGGAAAAATGACGAATTCGCTTGATGGCCGGGTGGCGATCGTAACCGGTGCCGGCTCGCTTCCGGGCCGGGGGATCGGGCGCGGTATCGTGCAGTCGCTTTGCGACAAGGGCGCCAGCGTCCTGTGTGCCGATAAGGACGAAGCCACCGCGGAAGACACAGCCGCAGAGATGCGCAAGGCGGGGCACTCCGCCAAGTCCTTCCGTGCCGATGTAACCTTAAAGGAAGACGTCGCCGCGATGGTCGAGGCAGCGGTTGGTGAATTCGGTCGCCTCGATATCCTGTGCAATCACGCAGGTTTCGGCAGCTTCTATGCGCTTACCGAAACCGACGACGAGCATTGGGACACGATGCTCACGCTCAACCTGTCGAGCGCGTTCTGGGCCAGCCGGGCCGCCGTGCCGCATATGCTGAAGAACGACACCGGCGGCGTCATCATCAATACGATCTCGAGCGCCGGGATGGGCGGGGCACGGGCAGGTATCGGCTACACCGCCGCCAAACATGGGCTTGTCGGGCTGACACGCAGTATCGCGACCACCTATGCGACGCGCGGCATCCGCTGCATCGGTGTCTGCCCCGGTTACACGCGTTCGCCGCTGCCCGAAGGGATGAAGCCGCAGATCCAGGTCTCGGACAGCCAGGACGAGGCGGTGCAGTTGCTGCACCAGCTTGCCGATCTCAGCTTCCGCCAGGGCAAACCGCATGAACTGAGCGAAGTCATCGGCTTCCTTGCGACGGATACTGCGAGCTTCATCAACGGCGCGATCCTGCCCGTCGATGGCGGCTGGACCGCACTCTAGGGGCAGGCCATGACATCCGCTATCACAGGTTTCAACCATGTCCTTCTCGTCACGCGCAAGATGAACGAGACGGTCGATTTTTTCGTCAATGTGCTGGGCCTAAAGGTCAAAGGCACGACACGGCGGACGATGAACGTCTATCCCGCCGGTGATGACGCTGCCGACGGTGTGGCGGTTGAACGCCTCTATTTCCTGCAACTTCCGGACAACTCGATGGTCGTCGTGGCCGAGGTGCCCACAGTGGAAACGCCGGAAGTGATCCCCTGCCTGCCGGCCTATTGGCCCGAAATCGACTATCGGGACCCGAAACCCGGGAAGATTGATCACCTTGCTCTGAACGTCGATAGCCGGGCGGACCTTGTGCACTTTCGCGACAGGTTGCGGGACCATGGATACGAGGTGTCGGAGATCAACGAGCGAATGGGCGACCCCAAATTCGTGAAGTCGATCTACTTCCACTCACCCGACGGCTTTCCGATGGAAATCTGCACCTGGGATTTTGGCGATCCTGAATGGGAAACGGCCGAAAAAGCGAACTATCTACGCGACCCCGATCCGGTGCCGGCCCTGTCCAAGGGCTGAGCCGCTGGGCGGGCGAGGAATGGTGGAGGAAACCATGACGACGTTGGAACTGAACACGGACCGGGCGCTGGACGAAGAGATTGCGAAGCTGCTTGCCGGCGATTTCGACACGCTGCAGGATCCGTATCCGCTTTTCGCCCGCATTCGGGCAAAAGGGCCGGTTTACTGGTACAAGGGTGAAATGCCGATCATTGCCAACTTTGCCGATGCCGCAAAGTTGTTCCGCGACAGCAACCACTTTCATACCTATCGCGGGCCCGAAAGGTTCGATCCCGACCGCCTGTCAGATGAAGATCGCGCGAAGGTCGATGAAATCGTCGCTTTCGAAGCGCTGCAGATGAACGAGATGAACGGCGATATGCACCGCCGTGTGCGCATGGTCGCACAGCGGGCGTTCCCGCCCAACAGGATCGCTGCCCTCGGCGAGCAGGTACAGTCCGTTGTCGATGATTTACTTGATGAGATGGCCAAGGAAGACGTCGTCGATTTCATGCAGCTCGCCTATCGACTGCCACTTTCAGTGGTGTCTGCCTTCATGGGGCTGGACCGTGAGCAGATCGACGCGATCAAGACCTGGGGCGACGCCATCGCCTCGGTCAAGCCGTTCACTGGCGGCAAGCTTCCGGTCGAGAAGATTCGCGCAGCGCACGAAGGCGTGCGGGCGACACAGGCCTATGTCCGGGAGTTGATCGAGGAACATCGCCGCAACCCCGATGCACGGACCGACTTCATGGAGTCGCTGCTGTCTTCGGAAGAGACCGAGAAGTTGACGCCGGAAGAGATGGGCGGAACGATCTCTCTGATCATCTATGCCGGCCATGAATCGACGACGAACCAGCTCGGGAACAGCCTGTTTGCGCTGCTGAGCAACAAGGACCAGTGGGAGGCGCTCAAGGCGAAACCGGACCTGGCTGATAACGCCGTTGCCGAGCTACTGCGTTACAATACGCCGGTCCAGATGATGACCCGCCGCGCGGCAGAAGACGTCGCGCTGAGCGGCGTCGATATTCCGAAACATACCCGCGCGCTGATCTTTTACGGTTCTGTCAACCGGGACGAGGCAGAGTTCCCGAATGGGGACGCGCTGGACATTACACGCGAGAAGGTCTCGCACATGTCCTTTGGCTTCGGCGTTCATGTCTGCATCGGTTCGGCGTTGGCGCGGCTTGAAGGCCGCACCGTGCTTGAAACACTCGCACGGCGTTTCCCCGATGCGGAGCTGGCGGTTCCGGCTTCTGAGCTCCAATGGAACCCGCATCCCGTCTTCCGCGGACTGAAGTCCCTGCCGATCCGCCTTGGTGCCGATCGCGGGCGGGGGTAACCGGTTTTGGTTTCGTTCGACAACTACCGGAATCGTTTCGAGACGATCGCATTTCGGCGTGAGGACGGCATTCTCGAAATGCGGCTGCACAGCGATGGCGGCCCGCTTCAGTGGAGTCTGACAGCGCATGACGAACTGGAGCAGGCCTTCCTGGATCTGTCGCGTGACGCGGAAAACAAGGTACTTCTTCTGACCGGGACGGGGGGCGAATTCAGTGGGCCGGAAGTGCCTGCGGGTGCTTCCGCCGCGCGCCGGATCAGCGCGGCTGAATTTGCCGAAATTGTCAGGGTCGGGCGCAGGTTGCAGCTCAATTGCCTCGAGGTGCCTGTACCGATGATTGCGGCGGTCAACGGTCCGGCCCGGCGCCATCCTGAATTGCCGCTTCTTGCCGATATCGTACTGATGTCCGAAGACGCGCTGTTCCAGGATTCCGCCCATTTCCGGGGTGGCATGGTGCCCGGCGACGGGGTGCATGTCGTCTTCCCCCATCTGATGGGGAAGATCCGCGCGTCCTATTTTCTGATGACGGCACAGGAAATCGGGGCGACCGAGGCAAAGGCGCTTGGCCTTGCCAACGAGGTTCTGCCCGCCGCGCGACTGATGGATCGCGCCTGGGAACTTGCGCGCGAAATTGCCGCTCAGCCAGACGCCGTCCGGCGTGAAACGAGGGCTGTTCTGAACCGGGAATTGAAAGACCTGATGCACGCCTATCTGGAGCACGGTCTTGAGGCCGAGGCGCGGGCCCATCAGGAACAACAGGAAGAACGAGAGTGACGCTGCCGTCACCGCGCGACGATCGGAGAGAATTGGAATGAGTACGATAAAGGTAACGTGGATCACGTCAGCCGAAGAACGGATCGAGGCCGATGTGCCGCTCGGCGAGCCACTGATGAACGCGGCGCAGAACAACAACGTGCCCGGCATAATCGGCGAATGCGGCGGGGCGTTGTCCTGTGCCACCTGCCACGTTTACGTTGAGAACATGGATCAGCTTTTGAAAGAACGTGAGCCGGGCGAGGATGACATGCTCGAATTCTCGGTCACGCCTCCTTTGCCCAGCAGCCGATTGTCCTGCCAGATCGTCGCGAGCCAGGATATCGACGGTATCGTTTTGCGGGTACCCGCGGAGTAGGGACCGGGTCTGCCAATCGTTCAGGCTTCCGAATCCATGCTTGTGTCGCCCGTTGCTTCACGGTTTCATCCTCGGGGCGAACCCCATGAGAGGAACATGTGTACCGATTCCAAATCCTGCATTATGATTCCGGATACGGGACCGCATCTGTTGGAGGTAAATGTGGACGCTAGCTTGGAAAACGAAGGTGAGACTGACGATTCCGGTGCGGAGTCCGAGCGCGGCCCGAAGTCTCCCGGTGTCGTTAATTCCGTCGTTCACGCACTGTCCGTTCTGCGGTTCCTGGCCCATGCGGGCACACCTTACGGGGCGACGGCGATTGCCAGGGCGATCGGTCAAAGTCCAAGTTCAACCTTCAATATCTGCCGTACCTTGACGGCGGAGAACTTTCTGCATTTCGATGCAAGCAGAAAGGTTTACACGCTCGGTCCGGGTGCAATCGAGCTTGCCGAAGCGGCGTCTGACGGCGAACGCGCCTTTTCGCGGGCGCGGGAGGCGATGGAGCGCATCGTCAGCCAGTTCAGCGTTACATCGGCGCTGTGGCAACTGACCGGGGACGAGCGGCTGGTGCTGAAGGGCATCGCCGAGGGCCGGGGGATGATGCGGATCCAGATGACTGTCGGCGCCCGGATCCCTGCCATGAGCGGAGCGATGGGCCGGTGCTATGCGGCGATGAGCGATCTTGACGAAAAACAGCTCAGGAAAAAATTCAAAGCCGTGCGCTGGCAGAACGGCCCGGATTTCGACGTGTATCTCGCCGAGGTTGAAGAGACGGGGAAGAAAGGCTGGGCAATTGATCCGGGAGAGTTCATCCGGGGTGTGACAACGATCGCCGCGCCGATCTTCGACACCAACGGCATCATCCGGTTCATGCTGGCCAATTCCAGCTTCACCGGACAGCTCGACAGCGACGATCTTGAGCGCGTGGGAGAAGCGACGCTGAAATCGGCTGAAACGATGCACAGGCTTATTTTCCGGCAAGGCTAGCGCCGGAAACTTTTGGGCAGGGGCTCGGCGGGCGGGGTGGCATCCGTCGCCGGGGCAGGACGGGAGAGTTTGATGAAACAGGTGGTCATCATCGGAGCCGGACAGGCGGGTTTTGCCTGTGCGGCCAAATTGCGTGCCGAAGGTTTCGAGGGCGACATTACGCTTGTCGGCGACGAGGCATTCGCCCCGTATCAGCGCCCACCTCTTTCCAAGGCCTATCTTCTTGGAAAGCTGGAGGCAGGGCGGCTCTTTTTCCGACCCGACCCCTGGTACGAGGCTCAGAATATCCGGCTAATGCTGGGGGCCGGGGTGACGCAGATTGATCGTGTGTCGCGGCAGGTGGCTCTCTGCGATGGGAAAGCGTTGGAGTATGACGCGCTGGTGCTGGCAACCGGCGCGGCGCCGCGCAACCTGCCGGACAGTCTTTTGCGCGGGTTGGGCGGTGTCTTCACGATCCGGGACCGCGCGGATGTGGAACTGCTTCGGCCCGAGCTCGATGCCGCCAGAAATGTGCTGGTGATCGGCGGCGGCTATATCGGGCTGGAGATGGCGGCGGTGGCCAGCGGTCTGGGCAAGAACGTCGTCGTGGTCGAGGCGGCGCCAGCGATCCTCGGCCGTGTAGCCGGCGCCGAAACGGCGGGGGCGATTGCCGCGCTGCATGACGATCACGGCGTGAAGATTATCTGTGGGCAGGGCGTTTCCGGGCTGATGGGCGAGACCCGTGTGACCGGCGCACGGCTGGCTGACGGCGAAGAAATTGCCGCGGATCTCGTTGTCGTGGGGGTCGGTGCCGCGCCTCGCACCGCGCTGGCAGAGGCGGCAGGTCTGGAAATTTCCAACGGAATTCTTGCCGACCCCTCGGGACGCACGTCCGACCCTGCGATCTACGCGGCTGGAGATTGCGCCTGCTACCGGCTGGAAACCGGCGACCTTCGTCTGGAAAGCGTCGGCAATGCTATCGATACCGGCGAGGTGGTTGCGCGGAAAATTCTTGGCGGCATCGATGTCTACGTGCCGAACCCGTGGTTCTGGTCGGACCAGTTCGATCTGAAACTTCAGATCGCGGGCAGCGGATCGCCGGGGGACGAGATCGTGACGCGCGAGGCGGCTGGCGAAGGGTGGTCCCACTGGTATTTCCGGGAGGGTCGTCTCGTCGCTGTCGATGCGCTGAGTTCACCGCGTGCCTACCAGGCCGGACGCAGGATGATCATTGAAGGCCTTACCCCCTCCGTGGCGGAGCTGGCCGATCCGGCTAAGTCGATTAAAGACGTTTTCGACAGGGCGCGGGCCGCCAGCGCCGTTTCCTAAGTCATTTTGAAAAAGGAATCCTCCTCGGACTTGGGGTGTGATTCAAGCTGGCATCTGCTTTGGAGAGCAGCTTAGAGCGAAATTTCATGTCGGACCAGAAATGGGTGTTCTTAGAGCGCTTCATCCTTGCCGCCCGAGCCCCGAACGAACGCAAGCCAACAAACTTCCGCCTCGTCCTCAATGGCATTTCCTGGATTGCCCAAGCCGGTGCGCCATGGCGGGACCTACCCGCCGAGTTCGGCAAATGGTCAAGCGTCTATCTATCTCGGTATCACGGTGTGATTGGCAAACGTTGGCTCGGAAGTGACGTATCCTACGAACGCCTTCACGGGTGCCGGAAAACAGGTTCGTCGCGCTCGGGTCGAGGCGCCCGCTCGATCGTCGCAGGGTCAATCTCACGCATTGCTAACCGAGCGTTCACCCGACGGGCCGCGGGGCCCGCACGAAACCACTTCGCGGCGGAAGCGAGATTGAAGCGAGGACGACGCTGCCCCTTTGCCGGCTTTGAGGCCTCCATCAGCACCTCGAGCATCTCATCGATGCGGTAAAGACCACCCGCAACGGGAAGGGGCATCTTGCGCTGCTGCAGCGCCTGTCGCTTCACCTCAAGTTTCTCGGCTACATCCGCAAGAGACACTAGGTCGGGACGGACCTCGCGCAGGACTGTGCCCGCCGGCAGCGCCTTGATCAGCGCCCTCGCCGCTTCAAGGATCGTGCTTTCGGCTTCATCCCCTTCAAGTTCCAGTTCCACTCCCAGCAGACCGGCATGGCCGGTGCCCACGAGCGCATCCTCAAAGCCCGCCTCAAAGACCGCGTCAGAGAGCGCGAACGCATCGTGCTCCTCATCGGGGAGTGCAAAGACCAGTTCGAATTCGAATTCTTCAGCCATCGGATTTACCTTCGTCGTTCTTCTGAAGCTTCACACAGGCCAGAGCCTTCTGTCGGATCCTTTTCGCGAACTGCTGTGGATTCTTCGGGGTCGACCAGACAGACATCTGACAAAACTCGCCACAGCGGCAATCCTTATCGTTGGCCGGGCATCGGAGGATCCCCCACGCGTGCCCCTTGCCCTCAATAAAGTCCCATCCCAGCTCTTCGAGCTCCTGGATGACGGCCTCGATTTCCTTTGATGTGTGCTTCTTCCTTGGCACCTTAGATACTCCACTCTCTTAAATTGTCAAGTGACAAGTTAAAAACTCAGCGAGAACATCGCTGCAATTTACTGCCCGCTACCGGCAATTTCCCATAGGAAGCTTGCCCTCAAATGCTCTGATGTGAGAACGGGATACAGGATAGACGTCTCAGACAGCAACACCGGCGCCGATGCCGTTGCGCCTGATCCTGTAGCAATGCGCCGTCCCCAGACGCGGCACGCTGCCACCAACGCAAAACAATTCATGCTGTTTGCCACGGTCCCAGCAGGCAGCAAAGATTTTGCCCGCGGACAGCCTGTTCCCGGTAGACTTGCCTCGTCCGGTCTGCGCTACCGTCGACCCAGCCTGCTCAGCCGTGCTAGTTGCGCAAGCATGCGGGCACCGGTGCCGGATGAGTTGCCTGAAGGTGCAGCGGGCGCGCCACCCGCGGCATTAGGGCGGGTCGGGAGCGCTTGGACGCCGAGAAACTGCCTGGCCCGAAGCGCGGCATATTCGGCACCAGTCGTGCCTCCGATGGCGTATCGGTTGTAAACCTGCTGGCTGCCTGCCAGGCCCCGCGCGAAAGCATAGCTCCCGCCAAAGCCTGCCGAAAGCGCCGGCATCATGATGTTTCCGGAGACCGACCGGACGATAAACGGGGTGGCGATGATGAACCCCTTGGCCATGAGGACCATCATGAAGAAGGGCAGGAGGGCGCCGATGTTCGAAGCCCCCTCCGGATCACCAAGTTCGGCGAGCAATGCGCGCGAGACTCCGGTGATGGTCGCGAAAACGCCGGCGATGACGATGGGGTAGATCGCGAAGGAGATCAGCGCCGAGAGCCAGCGTGCGAAATAATCCTTGGTCACCTCGAAGAGGGTCAGGAAGATCATCACCGGAGCGATCCCGATCAAAAGCGTGATCATGAGCCTGGAGGCGACAACGATGAAGGCCGCCAGCCCTCCGAGGATCGACAGCAGGAGAACGCCGAGCGTGTCGAGAAGCGCGCCAGCCATCCAGTTCAACTCGGACCCCGCAGCGTTCAGGTAATCCCCAAGCGCGGCTATCAGCTGATCGAACTCTTCGGCGAAGGTCCCTGACGGTCCTGGCGTCCCGCCGCCGACCGACGCGACCAGCGATCCTGCGATGCTGTCTATTCCGTTCAGGATGGCGGATGCGAGTGCGTTGAACTGGACCCAGTTGGTCGCGAATATGCCAATCAGGCCGATCTTCACGGCGAGCCAGAAGGCGGTCCGGCCGTCCATGGACCGGTATTGGTAGATCATGTTGAGACAGACGAGGATGACCACGAGCGTCGTTCCGAGGACCAGCATCGTTCCGACCGTGGCGGCTACGGCCCCGAACTGGGTTTCCGCCGCCGAGTCCAGATAGCCTTCGGCCGTTTCCACGAAATACGCGACGACGCTCATGACCCGCTACCAGTTGCCGGCCGCTTCGCAGATCGGCATGGCCTGCTTTCGGAGATCGTTCGCCTGCCGCCGAAAGTCTGACGTCGCCTCGACCACGCCCCAATAGTCTGCCGAGGAATAGCGATCAAAGTAGACCGCCTCCGCGGCCTCCCAGGACGGATACCGGGTGGCGCAGGTGCAGCTTTGCGCGTCGATGATGCGTCTTATGCTCTGAAACGGCATCGCCAAGTTGTTCGGCGGGGAATGTGAAGGGCGTGGCTTTCCAGAGATCAGGCGGTCATCTCGGCGGCATAGCCATCCCATAGGTCGAACGCGTCGGTTCTGGCGTGGCGGTAAGAGATGGTGGACAGTCGGTAGCGGCGGGGACGGAAGATGGTGTTGATCTGGTCGTGGGACGCGAGAAACCTCTGCGCCTGTCTCGGCGATTTGAACCTTCCCTGGATCTTCTCCCGTCGCCGCGTAGGCCGGTGTGATCCCTCGATCCGATTGTTCAGGCCTTATGCGCACGATGATCCGCGCCTGGCGCAAGATCTTTGATCGGCTTGAAGTAGCTGCGCAGCTTGTCCGTGATGACAACGCGCGGTTCGCCGAACTGGGCGATCAGCCGCTTCAGGAAACGTCGCGCGGCCTTCGCGTTTCGCCGTGGCTGAACGAGAATATCGAGCACATCCCCGCTTGCATCGACCGCCCGCCAGAGCCAGCCTTTCACCCCGTTGATCGGCACCACGACCTTATCAAGGTGCCACTTGTCTGCCGGTGCCGGCCGATCCTTCCGGATGCAAGCGGCAAAATGGGCACCAAACCGGTTCACCCATTGCCGAACCGTTTCTCGACTAACGACCACGCCACGCTCGGCAAGCAGATCCTCGACATCCGCAGTGCTGAGAGCGAACCGATTGGGCAGTGTCCCGGGTGGTGGTGTAGGAGGCTGCGCGCGGAGCCTCCGGCGTAGCGCAGCGCGCGGCCGGGCGTGACGCTGGCGGTCCCCGCCGATCTTCGGAGAAGGTTCGGGTTGCGAGACCTGGAACCGACAACGGAGATGACGATGACCGAAGAGAGAATGGCTCTGATCGAGCTGGTTGAGAAGCAGGCTGATGGCGATCTCGTGCGCGAGATGCTGGCCTTCGCGGCCGAACTGAACCGCCCCGGTTTTACCGGAGAGTTTTTTGTTCAAAACTTACGCGGCTTTTTCAAGGGCATTCATGTTCGCATAGAAGACCTCCTCTGCTTCTTGCGGCGTGACATAGCCGATGGCGCTGTGTAGCCGCTCTGTGTTGTACCAGCTGACCCATCTGAGGGTTTCCCACTCGACCTGGCTGATGGATTTCCACGGGCCGAGGAAGTTAATGACCTCGGTCTTGAACAATCCGATGGTGCTTTTGGCCAGGGCGTTATCGTAACTGTCGCCGACGCTGCCCACCGAAGGATCAATCCCGGCTTCCTCCAGCCGCTCAGTGTAGCGGATCGACAGATACTGGCTGCCACGATCCGAGTGATGGATCAGTTGCTCCTGCTCATCCGGGCAACGCTGACAGATCGCCTGGTTCAGCGCATCGAGCACGAAGCTGGTGGTCATCGAGGTCGAGACCCGCCAGCCGACGATCCTGCGGGCGAAGACATCGATGACGAAGGCCACATAGACCATGCCGGCCCAGCTGGAGACATAGGTGAAATCCGAGACCCAGAGCTGGTTCGGCGTCGCAGCTGTAAATTCCCGGTTCACCTTGTCGTCCGGGCAGGCCTGGCCGGGGTCCGGGATTGTCGTTTTTTTCTTCTTGCCGCGCACCACGCCCTGCAAATCCAACGCTTTCATGAGCCGTTCGACCGTGCAGCGGGCGATGTCCCGACCTTCCCGGCGCAGCTGATGCCAGATCTTGCGGGCTTCGTAGCGGCCGCGACTGGCATCAAACGCGCGTTTGATTTCCGTGCTGTCCCGTCCATCCCGTTTCGCCCGATCCGAGGCCCGGTCAGGGTCGCGGATGATTGCACTGCGCGCATAATAGGTCGACGGGGCGATCGGCAGCACACGGCAGATCGGCCCGACCCCGAAGACCTTGCGATGCGCATCGATGAACGCGATCATTTCCGGAACGGGCGGTCGAGCTCCGCCTGAGCTAAATACGCGCTCGCCTTCTTCAGGATCTCGTTGGCTGTGCGAAGCTCGCGGTTCTCGCGCTCCAGAGCCTTGATCCGCGCCTTCTCCTCGCTGGTCGGCCCGGACAATTCTCCGGCATCGCGAGCGGCGCGCAGACACCGGTCCCGCAGAGAATGCGAGGAGCAGCCCAGCTTCGACGCGATGGCACGGTGGGCGGCATTGTCGCTGCTGTAATCAGCGCGATGCTCATGAAAAAGCCGAACGCCGCGCGCGCGGAACTCGGCCGTGTAACTCGGGGTAACTTTCTTCTCTGTCATGTGGCTCACCTTTTGAGAGTTCTACTCTCCGGTAAACCCGGGGCGGTTCACTGGCGAACCAAGCTGCGCCCTTCGGCGAGCATCAGGCGGAACATGCGAACAGCGTCAGAGTCCGGTTCTACGGGCAAACCAACAGAGTCTACGGTCGTGGCGTAAATGTCTGAGAGCAAACGCTCTTTTGAGACCTTCCGACCGACCACCTGCCACGCATCTGCACCGAAGGCCTCGCGGCTCATGGTCGTGATCATCCTCGGTGTCGGATACTTCTCGAGGAATGCCAGGAACCAGTCGGTCCGGGAACTTCGATGAAATCGCTCCGCCTCGGGGAAGTAGAGTGGCAGGTAATGCGTCAGGATGCGGTGCCAGAGCTCGGTCTTCGAACGCGAGACAATCTCGTGGGTCTTCGATAGCTCCTGGATGTCGGCCAATCCCGTCACCAGTGGATCATGGAAAAACTGGAGCGCGCCGATCTCCAGCATGTGCAGGATCACCTAGGCGTCCTTCGGATTGTTCTTGTCCCAACTGTTGTGCAGGGCCTCGCGCGTCCGCGCCAGCCCGACAGAAGAGACCAGCTTCAGATCAAACCCTGCCTGTCCGAGATGATGTGCCAGCGGCCGGTGATAGTTCCCGGTGGCCTCAAAGCCGATCCGGACCGGAAGGTCGTAGCTCGTGAGGGCAGCCGACAGCCGACGGAAGTCCTCCATCGTGTTGGTGATGGTCATGCGACGGCGGCGTACCTGCCCGGAACAGCGATGAGCACTTCGTGGCGGTGCTTGGAAATGTCGATGGCGACCAACAAGGTCGAGGCGGTAGTATCGGTAGCGGTCATAGCCGGTCTCCTCAGCGGTGTGGTTCGTGCAAAACCACTGTTGAGACCTGGGACCCGGTTATGGCCACCCGCTACGCAATGTGAGGGCTTCGCGCGTGGCGATAACCTCTCGGCAGCCCTTCTTCCCAAGGTGCTACCGGGAGCGAGCTGAACTCGAACGCCATCCTCAAATGGCAGGAGGATCGTCGGGTCGAATGGCATTACATCGCGCCGGGGAAACCGATGCAGAACGGCTTTGTAGAAAGCTTCAATGGCCGCCTTAGGGACGAATGCCTCAACGAGCATCTGTTCGCCAACCTGCGCCATGCCCGCGGCGTGATCACGGCGTGGAGAGACGACTACAACCATCACCGTCCCCACACGAGCCTCGACGGGCAAACTCCGTGGGAGTATCACCAAAGGTCGAAAGAGGACCAAACCCTGAACAGAGCTAACCTATAAACGCGGACTCCGAGGGGAGCAGGTCAGAGTTTATCTCGCGCGACATGGACCTCTGGGCCTATCAGCGCGGCGTCACCTTGGGTTTCTCACGGCCGGGCAAACCTACAGACAACGCTTTCATTTAGACGTCCAACGGCAGGTTCCGGGCGGAGTGCCTGAACAGCCATTGGTTCATGAGCCTTGAAGATGCGGCCGAAAAGTTGGAGGCTTGGCGTAGAGACTGCAATGAGGAAAGACCCCTCAGCTCCATCGGGCATAGGGTCTCGGCGGAGCTGATGAAATCAGCGCACGACACCAGCCCGTGCACCTGATCAAACGGTGGAAACTTTGACAACGACCGAGGGCGCGTTGGGGATCACATCAATGGTTGAGCAGACACTACATCAGACTGAGGGATCTCGCGTGGGGCAGGTCAGTTTCTATCTCATTTCCACTCCTTTCCGGGTACGATGAGCCAGAAACTCTCCGTTACGAAATCAAATCAGATGTCCCATGAGTCAAATCAGATGTCCCATGAGTGTAGACGGGTGACACGTGGTGAGGACAGTATTGCCGAGCTCTGCAGGGGTGAGGGGAGCACGACGAGCCTCGACTAAATTTGGTCGAAGGAGTTGCGCGAGGCTGGCAAGAAGTGACTCGTGGGCGATTCCGCACCCGACTGCAGGTAGGGGCCCACGGTAGGAGGCGCGTGCACTGAAGGAGACGGTGGCAACTCTCACCCTGAAGAACCGTTTGCTTACAGAGAGCATGCTCGGGGATGGGGGTAGTTATGACCTTAGGCTATCCCCATCTTGGCCCGTTCCACATAGACCGCGTCGTCCAGATCTCTTCGCTGCGTAAGCCAACTCGCCTTAGCTTCCAAGTTATTGGCCGGCGCAGGCCAGAGCTGCTTCCAATCTTGGCTGAGTTTCCGATGCGTGATCTTCCAACTTCCTTGCCGTTTCTCAACCCGATCCAGATAGCGCGATGATGTCATGAGATCGGCACTCAATCCATCGGGGATATCAGGCGCACCGGGCATCAACTGCCGTAGCAAGGCAACCGTCTTGGCGGGATATCTTTGCAAGGTTCGCACGTAGCTTTCAACGAATGCGGTATCTTGCGTCACAAATTCGATCAGTACATTTGAGACCTGATGGCTGGAGAAGGGAATCTCGCGGTGGCGCTCACTGATCCATTCAACCAGGCCGGATACGGGGCCGTTAAAATGGCCGTGCTCATCGATTGCGTCGTCATGAAAGACATCCAGCATTCCTGCGGAGTCCAGCCTGTCAACGGCGCGGCACCACTTGAAAAGGTTATCCTGAATTTCTAGGCGGTCGGCAATTCTATCCAGGCTGTACTGGTCCATCGTTCCTCCTGATGATTTCCGGCTCTCCACTCATCCCACCGACGATAGATCTAATGGGATACCGAGAAGCCCGGTGCCGATCATTGTAGCTGACGAAAGAACCACTTTGAAACAAGAACTCGGGCCGGCTCATCACACAGGATTTCACAACGACCCTAGGGTACTTTCTGACCTATGCGCACCGGACAACCATCGATCAGGAATGGAAGGCGCGGCACAGCGACTGTGCCACTGTCGTCCGCGGTAACCCCAAATCGCGACCTTGCCCCGAGGCTCCGGTCGTCCAACGCCTCCTTGACGGTATTGTAACGCCCGCAGGGGACACCCGCCTCAATCAGCGCATCTTCGCAAGCCTGTGTTGTACGCTGCTCCGCCCAAGCCTGCACAATTTCCATGAGTTCGTCCCAATGGGCGTAACGTGCGTCAACCGTTTCAAACCGCGGATCATGCGGAAGGTCCGGCCGGCTGATGACCCGGCAGAGCGAGAGAAAGTTCTTCGGCGTCGTCGGCGCGACCAGAACAAAGCCGTCGGCGGTTTTCATCGGCGCGTAGCTCGGGCGCTGGTTCAATTGCGGGAACTGAGCTTCCTGAACTTCGTAGACCATCAAGTTGTACATCGTATCCAGCAGCGAAAGATCGATGTGGTGCCCCATTCTATCGGCATCGCGTTGTCGCAACGCGGTCAGTATCGAAGACAGCGCGAATGATGCCCCGAGCGTATCGGCAACGAAGAGGACACTGTTGGAGGGGCTGGACTGGTCGCGTTGGTAGGACATATGCGCCATGTCGAAACCCGATAGCGCATGTATCGCCTGCGCGTAGGCGGGACGTTGGGCGAAAGGGCCGTTCTGGCCGAAGCCCGAGATGGAGCAATAGATCATGCTCGGGTTGCGCGCCTTGATGTTCTCATACCCCAGGCCAAGTCGGTCCATGGTTCCGGGCCGAAAACTTTCGAGCACGATGTCGGCATCGCTTGCGAGGTCGAGGACCCGCGCCACCCCCTCCGGCGCCTTCAAATCGATGCGAAGGCTTTCCTTGCCCGCGTTGAGTTGGGCGAAGTAGGCGCTGCGGCCATCCCGAAGCGGCGGTCGTGAGCGCATGTAATCGCCATCAGGCGGTTCGATCTTGATGACCCTCGCGCCAAGGTCGGCGAGGTATCGTCCGCAAAGCGGGCCAGCCATCATCGAGGTGAAGTCCAAGACAGTCAGGCCCGAAAGCGCGCTTGAATATTCTTTGGTCATCGGTTGGGAATCGCGGGCCGCCGGAGCGGCGGCACCGCGCCTTCTGACTACATCTTGCTGTAGATTTCCTGATACATGGCGTCGGCCAGCGCTTCGGTATCGTCGCCCGTTTCTTCCACGATCGCGTTCCACTTCTCGAGCAAGGACATGAAGGTATCGACGGTTTCTTTCGCATCGGGAATGCCCCGGCGCTCTGCGTCGGCCACGACCTTCGCCGAGCGGTCGGCGCGGAACTGCTCCAGCACCGCAAGGATGTCTTCGCCCGGCTGGAAGATCGTCAGTCCATCCTCCTCCGCGCTTGCGAGCACTTCCTCGTCGGCGGCTTCGTAGCCGGCCGCGGCGCTCGCGGTCCCCAGGGCTGCGGCCCGTTTGAGCGCATCTTTCTGATCGTCATCCAGCTGTCCCCAGATATCCAGGCTCACATCAAGCATGGGGCCACCAAAGGCGGTGCCGGTTTCCAGCATCAGAATGTTCGTTGCGACATCACGGATTGAAAAGGAGTCCATCCACCCGGGAGAGCCCATCGTGCAATCAAGCTGTCCGCGCTGAAGGCCCTCGTAGACCTCCGTGATCGTGGTGTTCACCGGTGTCATTCCGAGTGCAGTCGCCAGGTCGCTGAACGAGCCTGCTGCACGCACCCGCAGCCCCTTGAGGTCTTCCAGTGTCTGTACCGGCTTGGCGCAGAGAAGGGAGAAGGAGCTGACCCCGTATCCCCCGAGATACTGAATGTTCCATTCCTCAATCTCGGCTTTGCATCCCGGGCAGCCCAGAAGGTTCAGCTCCGTGGCCGCGGCGGCAACGGCCCGTGTATCGGCAGAAATGCCCGGCGAAAGATCGATGGCCACATTCAGTTGCGGAAGCTCCGACGGGAAATAGATCGACGAGACCTGCGCCGCATCCACAAGAGAATCCCGCACCCCGCTCAGCGCCGTGCTGGACCCGACTAGCGAGCCGCCCGGGTGAAGCTCGAAGGTGAGGGAGCCTTCCGTGAGACGCTCTGCCTCGGCAATGAACGGCATGATGCCATGCTTTACGTTCGTCGATGACGGTGAGCCATAGGCCCCATAAACGACATGAACACTCTCGGCGGTCGCTGCGCTTGCCAGGAGCGCAGTTGTTGCGGCGAGCAACGCGCTGATCTTTCTCACTCCGGTTTCCTCCCTGAATTGTATGCCTTGATCCAAACTATCCGAGCGCTGAGGATGTTAGACAAATACTCACGAACAATGCGTTCGATACGACAAAGCTATGTTTGAGCCTGTCGACCCTGGCTCCGCCCGGCGCAGCCCGCCACACTCTACCTGATCCTCTGGGGCGCTTGCATACCGCGGGACTATGAGTTCCGCGCCAAAAACATATTGGCCACGCCGCGCCCCCGTCGACTTGAATGCTTTCGCCGACTTCGTTCCGGACTTGCCAGTGATAGCTGGGGCCCTCGCGGATGTCTCGGCTAAACCTTGGGGAGGACCTTCATGAAGAAATCAAAGACATCCACTCTCGCGGCGATGTCCATGCTCGCAATGGCGAGCGTTCCGGCCTCGGGAGAAAACATCACGCTCCAGTATGGCGCTTACGGTGCTCCCAGTTCAACGCTGGTAGAGCATGGTGTGATCCCGTTTCTGGAGACGGCCAAGGCCGAGAGCGAGGGCACCCTCGACTACGTGCTTCACGCCGGGGGTGCCTTGGTTGGGGCTTCCACCACCCTCGCAGGGATTGCCGATGGCCTCGTGGATGGCGGTCAGCTGCTTGCCGTGTACCATCCGTCCGAGCTTCCGACCATCAACCTGGCCATGGGTCTTGGCCCTTCGCTTACCAATGATCCCGTAGCCGTCGGGGCTGCGATCACAGAGTTCGCGCTGCTGGCTTGTCCGGGGTGCACGAAGGAACTCGAAGAGTGGAACATCCAGTTTCTCGGGGGATATTCGAGCTCGCCCTACGCCTTGCTGTGCGTCGAGCCCTACCAGTCCCTCGACGATCTGAAGGGCAAGCGCGTGCGAGCCTCCGGGGTCTGGGGGCAGGTGGCTGCCCGTCTGGGCATGACGCCGGTCAACCTGACGATCGGGGAGACCTATGAAGGCCTTCAGAGAGGCCAGCTGGATTGCACCTTCGGCTCCCCCAACTGGCTCGACAGCTTCTCGATGGGCGATGTCGCCCCGAACTTGGTGAAGCTGGATTACGGGCTGTCGTTCAGCGGACCCATCACCAATGTCAGCCTCGACATCTGGGGCCGGCTGACCGACGAGCAGAAGCAGGCCCTCAAGGACGGCGCAGCGCTTTCGGTGGTGCGGGCGTCAACGGCCTACGTTGAATCCGATTTTGCCGCCATCGACCGGGCGGAAGCAGAAGGCTGGACGATCATCGAACCGGATCCGGAAGTGCTGGGTGCCATGGACGGGTTTTCCGACGAGCTGGCCGCCTCCGTTATCGAGCGCGGCGTCGAGCGGGGTATCGAGAACTCCGAAGAGCTCATCGCCACCTTCCGCGAGCTTGTGGTCAAATGGGAGAAGATCGTGGCCGATGCCGAAGGCGACGAAGCAACCATCGTCGAGGCGCTCAAGACTGAAGTCTACGACAAGCTCTAGGTTCGGCTCGCAAGCCAGCATCAAGGCGCCCCCCGGTTTCCGTGGGGCGCCGTTTTCGTTGCGCGCCGGGCTCAGCGGGGTGCGCGCCCATGCGGCAGCCGTGACCACGCATGCCCGCTGAGTGCTCCAAGGAGCATCATGGCCGGAAAGACCGTTGCCAAAGCAACGACCGCGTCATCGAGCACCCCGGCAAGCGAACCAATCAGAAAACCCAGGCCCATCTGACCGAAGCCCAGCAGGGACGAGGCCATTCCGGCGTCTTCGGCAAAGTCCCGCATTGCCCCGGTCATCAGGATCGGCATCACATAGGCCGCCCCCCAGGCGATCAGTGAAATTGGCCCCATCACGGTGAAAATTCCGGTCACGGTCAGCAGGTTGGCAGACAGTAGCACCGCGCCAATCGTGACCATGCCGAGCCCAAGACGAAAAGTCCGAAGCCATCCAAGCTTCCGGGCGACGAAGCGATAGCTCAAGGAGCCCGACATATACATGCCGGACTGGCAGAACATCAGCGCGCCAAAGGCCGCTGGCGACAGTCCGAGTTCGTCGATCATGATGAAGGGAAGAACGCTGGCATAGGCAAACATGCTTCCGCCAATCCCGGCGACACCCAGCGTCGACAACACGAAAGCAGGAGCACCAAAGAGCCGGCGAGAGGCCTTGATCAACTTGCCTGGCCTCAGCGCGCTGCGGTCCGGCTGCCGGGTTTCAAGCAGCCCGACGGTGATCGCCACGACAAGCAAAACAGACCACAGGGCCAGAGCCGAGAAGATCGCGTGCCAGTTCGCCACCTCTACGATCAGGCCGCCCAGCGTCGGAGCAAGGCTGGGCCCCACCGAGAGTATCACCGCCATCAGGCTGAGCACGCGGACTGACTGTTCGCCCTCAAAATTGTCTCGAACGATCGCGCGCCCGACAGAGACGCCAACGGCGGCACCGACGCCCTGAAAGAACCGGGCGACCAGCAGCACCGCAAAGCTTTCGGCGAAGAGCGCGAGCAGCGTTGCACAGCCGAATACCGAGAGGAAAAAAATCGCCACGGGTTTGCGCCCCAGTCCATCGGACAGCGTTCCGCAGATCAATTGAAAGACGGCATACCCGGCGAGAAAGAGCGTTACCGCGGAGCCCGCCTCATGTCCGGTCACACCGAACTCCCGTCCGATCACAGGCAGAGCCGGTGAGAGAATCGAGACCGAGATGGGGCCGAGCCCGACCATCATGCCACCAATCAGACCGACACGTAATTCGCTTGGAGGGTCATTCACCATGACTGGTTCCGTTCGACTCGGGATGGGCTTGCAGTCTTGGCGTGCCGGTGGGGCGGGCCCGGCCACCCGGCAATGCGATGCATCTTCTTTAAGCGGCGGTGCCCTCGAGGTGCGAATACCTTTTTCGTGTGACGCAGAACCGACCGGATATTTCCGGTTGTCGCCCCGGTTCCCTTAGCTGGAGGCCAGTGAAGGGAATGGGAGGAGACCCGACATGCGCGTCAATACCGTACTGGGGCCGGTAGATTCGGCAAACCTCGGCCGCACGTTGATACACGAGCACCTCTTTGCATCGTGGCCGGGCGCCATGCTCGATCCCGAGCTTTGGATCGACCGCGAAGACCTTCTAGGCAAGTGCATTCGTCGCATGGGCAAGTTGAAGGATGTCGGAATTCGCACCTTCGTAGACCCATGCCCCAATGAACTCGGCCGCGATGTTTCTCTCATGGTCGAGGTTGCCGAGAAGACCGGCATGAACATCATCTGCGCAACCGGCTTTTACCACGAGGGCCCGGGCATTCCCTACTATTGGCGCGACCGCGCCGTCGAAGACATCGCGGCGTTCTACATTCATGAAATCGAGAATGGCGTTGGCAATACGGGCGTGAAGCCCGGCGCAATCAAGTGTGCGACCAGCGCCACGCCCACGCTGCTGGAAGAAAAATTTCTGACCGCCGCCGCCATTGCCCACAAGAAGACGGGCGTGCCGATCATCACCCATACCACGCAGGGGCTCGGTGGGCCGGAACAGCAGAAACTGTTCGCGTCGAACGATGTCGCCCCTCATTGCTGCCTGATCGGCCACTGCTCCGACAACACCGATCCGGCATATCACAGGGCCATTGTTGAAGGCGGCAACTACATCGGCTTCGACCGGATCGGTTTTGACGTGCCCGTTCCCGAGGTGATTGCCGACAACTCGGTCAAGCTCGTGCAGGATGGCTTTGGGCCGCAGCTGATGATGAGCATGGACAGTTGCTGCTACTTCGCCGGTCGCACCATCCGAAAGCCCCCGACCGAAGATCGGGCCGAACTCAGGCGGCTGATCGACGAGGGCATATGGCCCCCCGATCAGACCTACCTGTTCCACACCTTCTTCCCGCTTCTGCGCGAGCGCGGGCTGACTGACGCCGAGATCCTGCCGATCCTCGACGAAAACCCGATCCGCTTCTTCTCGCACGGCGCGCTGTGATCGGCCCTGACACCCTGACACTGGAGGAATGTTTGATGAAGTTGGTATCACCAAAGCGGCGCCTTTCACGGTTGCTTGTAACCCTCGCCCTCGCGCTCTGCGGCCAGCAGGCTTTGGCTCAGGTCTCTGACGATGTGGTCAAGATCGGCTTTCTGAGCGATCTGAGCGGCGGTGCATCGGCATTGTCCGGCGAAAGCACGGCCGAGGCCGTTCGGATGGCGATTGAAGATATGGGGGGCGAAGTGCTGGGAGCCCCGGTCGAACTGCTCGTGGCGGACCAGCTGAACAAACCCGATGTCGGGCTAGCGATCGCCCGGGAGTGGTTCGATACCGAGCAGGTCGATCTGCTGCTCGACGTGAACAGTTCGGCCGTTGCTTTGGCGGTGAACGATCTTGCTCAAGAGAGAAACAGGGTTTTTGTCACCGGTTCGTCCGCTGCCGAGCTTGTCGGCGAACGCTGTGCGATCACCACCACCGAATGGATTGCGGACACCAAGACATTGTCCCGCTCGATTGCGGCGCCCCTTGTTGCGGAAGGTTTCGACAATTGGTTCTTCATCACGATCGACTACGCGTTCGGGCATGCGCTTGAAGAAGAGGCGAGCAAGTCGATCGAGGCCGGGGGCGCCAGCATCGTAGGCAGCGTTTCGCACTCGCCGCAAACAACCGACTTTTCTTCTTTCTTGCTGGAGGCACAGGCGCGCGGCGCGCAGACACTTGCTCTGGCCACCTTCGGCACCCACACGACCAACATCATCAAGCAGGCGCGCGAATTTGGTCTTGATGTGAAGATCGTGCCCTTTTTCCTTTCGCTGGTCGACATCAAGGCCATCGGGCAGGAAAACCTCGCAGACACCTACTCTTCCACGTCCTTTTACTGGAACCGCAACGAGGCCAGCCGTGCATGGGCCGCGCGCTTTCAGGAAAGGTGGGAACGCGCCCCCACCTTTGCCAATGCGCAGCACTACAGCTCGACCTTGCACTACCTGAAGGCAGTCAAAGCAGCCGGCACCGACGAGGCTCAAGCGGTGGCCAAGGCCATGCACGACATGCCGATCGAAGATGAGACCGGCATCGTCGCCTACCTGCGCGAAGACGGCCGCGTGGTCCGCGAGATGTACTCGTTCAAGGTCAAGACGCCTGATCAGTCAGAGTCGGAATGGGACGTGATGGAAATCATCGCCACTCTGCCGGGTGATCAGGCAGCGCCGCCGCTCGAAGAAAGCGGATGCGCCTACGAATAGTCCTATCCCTGGGGGCGGGGGCAGTGCGCCGCCCGCCCCGTTCTTCTCCACGCTGATCTCAGAACACCCTCGCCACCTCGGAGGCTCGAGTTCCAATGTCGCAATCGATCCTTGAGGTCACAGGGCTTACCAAGAGGTTTGGCGGGTTCCTCGCCGTCGACAACGTCGACCTGTCGATCAAAGATGGCAGCATTCACGCATTGATCGGGCCAAACGGGGCGGGCAAGACAACCTGTTTCAACCTCCTGACGGGCACGATCCCGCCAACGGGCGGGCAGATCAGGTTTCGCGGAAAAGACATCACCGGCTACGGCGCTGCCAAGGTGGCGCGGAGCGGCATCGTGCGGAGCTTCCAGATTTCTTCCGTGTTCGGAGGGTTCACCGTTATCGACAATCTTCGGCTGGCCCTGCAGCAGCGGCGGCGTCACAACTTCGACTTCTGGCGGTCCGACAAGGTTCTCAAGCGATATGACGACCGCGCCGAAGAGCTGATCGGCGAAGTCGGATTGAATGGCTACATGGATCGTGTCGCCAACACGCTTTCATATGGCCAGAAGCGCGGCCTCGAGATCGCCACGACACTTGCCCTCGACCCGGACCTGCTTCTTCTGGACGAGCCCACCTCGGGCATGGGGCGTGAAGACATCGGGCGCCTTGTCGAATTGCTCAAGCGCATTCGAAAGGGCCGGACGATTCTCATGGTCGAACATAATCTTCCGGTTATCGAAGGGCTGTGCGATCGCGTCACTGTCCTTGCGCGCGGCAGCGTTCTGGCCGAAGGCGGCTACGCCGAGGTGGCCAGCGACCAGAATGTCCGCGAAGCCTATTTGGGGGCGGCGGATGCTTGAGGTTCACGAGCTCAACGCATGGTATGGCGACAGTCATGTTCTGCACGGCATGACGCTGAACATTGCCGAAGGTGAGGTGGTTACGCTGCTCGGCCGCAACGGCGCGGGAAAGACCACCACGCTGAAGGCGATCATGGGTCTGGTCGCCAAGACCTCCGGTCAGATCCTGCACAAGGGAACCGACATAAGGGGCGTCAGGCCCGATCGGATCGCGAGACGGGGCCTGGGCATCTGTCCTGAGCATCGGGGGATCTTCGCTTCCCTCTCTGTCCGCGAAAACCTGCTGCTGCCGCCGCGCCTTGCGCCCGGGGGCATGAGTCTGGACCATATCTACGAGCTCTTCCCAAATCTGAAAGAGAGAGAGACCAGCCGGGGCACCCAGCTCTCGGGCGGAGAGCAACAGATGCTGGCCATCGCCCGGATCCTGCGGACCGGCGTGCGCTTTCTGCTCTTCGACGAACTGACGGAAGGGCTGGCGCCGGTGATCGTGTCGCAGATTGCGACTGCCCTGCACGAGCTGAAATCGCTTGGCTACACGATATTGCTGGTCGAGCAGAATGCCGCCTTCGTCAGCCGGATCGCCGACCGGCATTATCTCGTGCAGGACGGCCGGGTGACAGATTGCCTCCCCGCCTCCGAGTTCGGGCGGAACATCGAAAAAGTTCACGCAACCTTGGGTCTCTGATGGATTTCAACGTAACACTGATCTTGGGGCAAATGGTTCTGGGCGTTGTGAATGGTGTGTTCTACGCGCTTCTTTCGCTCGGGCTTTCGATCATCTTCGGGATGCTCGGCGTCATCAACTTTGCCCATGGCGCGTTCTTCATGGTGGGCGCGTTCCTGTCATGGGTTTTGCTCGAGTATCTTGGCATAGGATATTGGGCGGCGCTTGTTCTGGTTCCATTGATGGTCGGCGCGGTCGGCATGGCAATGGAACGAACCCTCATCCGTCCGCTCTACAGCCTCGACCACCTTTACGGCCTCCTTTTGACCCTTGGCCTGACGCTGGCACTCGAGGCAGGGGCACGTCTGCTCTTCGGCGCACAGGGCATGCCCTATGCGGTGCCTGACTCGCTCAGGGGGGCTGTGTCGCTCGGCTTCATGTTCCTGCCGACCTATCGGGTTTGGGTTGTGGTGATAGGTGTCACGATCTGCCTGATCACGTGGTTCCTGATAGAGCGCACGCCGCTGGGCGCCAAGCTCCGCGCGGCGACGGAAGACCCGGCGATGGTGCAGACATTCGGCGTCAACGTGCCGCGTATGCTGACCCTGACCTACGGAGCGGGGATCGGGCTTGCGGCGCTGGGCGGGGTTCTGGCCGCGCCGATTTATTCGGTCGATCCCTTCATGGGCACCAACGTGGTGATCGTTGTCTTCGCCGTCGTGGTGATCGGCGGCATGGGGTCGGTCATGGGGTCGATCGTGACCGGGCTTGCCGTCGGCATTCTTGAAGGGCTGGCCAAGGCGGTCTTCCCCGAAATCGCTTCAACAGCGGTCTTCATCCTCATGGCCATCGTGCTTCTTGCCCGGCCCAACGGCTTGTTCGGAAAGGTCTGAAACATGACACCTCAGGTTGAGCAAACTGCATATGATGAAGGCGGGCGAGCCCGGAAAGTTTTGGTGTTCGGGTTCTCCGGGGCCAGCCTGATTGCCATGCTCATGCTGTGCGTTGCCGTGGTTCTGTTGCCGACAGTAGTCTATCCGATCTTCCTGATGAAGGTGTTTGCCTTCGTGATCTTCGCTTCTGGTTACAACCTGCTTTTCGGCTATGCAGGGCTCATGAGCTTTGGCCAGGCCGCCTTTCTGGGTGCCGGTGCCTACACCACTGCCATTCTTGCCGCGCAGCTGGCGATTCCACCGGTCCTGGCCGTGTTGGTTGGCACAGCGGCGGGCGCCCTTCTGGGCGCGGGCTTCGGCTTTCTCGCCATTCGCCGTCAGGGCATCTACTTCGCGATGATCACCCTCGCGCTGGCACAGATGTTCTACTTCCTCTGCCTGAGATCGCCCCTGACGGGCGGAGAGGACGGGGTGCAGGCTGTACCTCGTGGCACATTCGCCGGCGTTGTCGATCTGTCAGACGACAACCTCCTCTACATCGTCTGTGCCGCCGCGATGCTGGGCGTGCTCGTGCTGATCAACCGCATCATCCACTCGCCCTTTGGCCGCATTTTGAAGGCCGTGCGCGACAACGAGGCCCGCGTCGAGTCGCTCGGGTTCAACGTGAAGCCCTACAAGCTGGCCGTCTTCGTGATCGCCGCAGCACTCGCAGGATTCGCGGGCGGCATGAAGTCTATCGTCTTTGGTATCGCAACTCTGACCGATGTGTCGCTTGTGACCACTGTCGAGGTGGTACTGATCGTTCTGGTCGGGGGCACGGGCACTGTCTTCGGCCCCGTGGCAGGCGCTTTCGTGGTGCTCGCGCTGGAGCATTACCTTGCGCCCTTCGGCGCCTGGTTTGCGCTTATCCAAGGGCTGATCTTCATGATCATGGTCATCCTGATGCGCCGGGGCGTCATCGGGACTCTGGCCGACAAATGCGGCTATCGCCTCTAGGAAAACCCCGAGCTCCGGTCACGCAGCTCGCGTGCAACTTCCAACAGCCGGGGCAGCGTTTTCGACGGAGAGCTGGGTTTCCACGCAAGCTGGATGGAGGTGGTCGGAGTCGTCTCGCCGAGCGGAATATACCTCAGGCGGTCGGTGTGGATCACGTTCAGGGACTCCGGAACGATCGACAGCCCGAGGCCCGACGAGACCAGCCCGAGCAGGGTGTGCGTGTCCGAGACCTCGTGAACGATGTTTATCGGCTTTCCGAGGTCTTCAAGCACGCTGAACATCTGCCGGCTGTAGTTGCGGTTGACCGAGGGAATGACCCGGATCATCGGCTGATCGATCAAATGCTCGACGGAAAGCTGGGCCTCGCCCGCCAGCGGGTGTGTCTTGGGAACGACCGCGACAAAGCGCTCTTCGAGCAGCGAGAGTGTTTCGAGGTCCGGTTCGGGAATCGGGCCGCGCAGAATGCCCACGTCGATCCTGTCTTCCCTCAGGGCCGTCACCTGCTGGGCAATGATCATCTCCTGAAGGTGCAGCCGGACCTTCGGAAATCTCGATGCAAAGACCTCGATGAGTTGCGGAATGACGGTATAGATCGACGAGAAGACCGCCCCGATCGAAAGCGGGCCATTCTCTCCGCGGGTAATGGCGCCCACCAGCTCCGCCGCGATCTGGGTGTTGTTGATGATCCGGCGTGCATAGACGATGAACGCGTCGCCTTCAGGTGTCAGCGAAACCTGTCTGCGGCTTCGAGTAAACAATTTAACCTTGAGCTGGTGTTCGAGGTTCATGATTTGCTGGCTTAGCGGCGGCTGGGCGATCCCCATTTTCTCCGCCGCCCGCGTGAAGTTCAGTTCTTCCGCGACGGCGAGAAAGTAGCGCAGCTGTCGAAGTTCGATTCGAGGCAGATTGCTGTAGACTTCAGTGCGGTTGACCATCGGGTCGCTTGTCCTCTGGTCGCCTTCGTCTTCGCCCTTGTCTTGTTCCTTCGCCATCCTGAACGTCCTCCTGCCGCCGACCACGGTTGAGGCCGGAAAGTTTCGCCGAGTCTGTCTAGGCCAAACCTGACGGCAACTCCATGGCCAGAATGTCGGGCCGCTCCCGCGTCTTCCCGAGAAAGTGCCGTGCATTCAGGTCATTAGCCTCATTCGAGCGGTTCAAGGCGGCAGAATATCAATTGCGTATAAGCTTGGTCGGTCAGTGTCTTGGACAGTTTTTCGGCCCGGGTGGCATTTTGCGGTCAGACCATGGGTTGGCCAGTTAACGGCCTCCCAAGATCACCGAGGTTTTCAAAGGACGGTAAGACAATGCTTCCAGACACGACGCCAATCCTGATTGTGGGCGCTGGCCCGGTGGGCCTTTCGCTGGCGGGCGACCTGGGTTGGCGTGGCGTCGGTTGCACGTTGATCGAAAAGACCGATGGCGCGATCGTTCAGCCCAAGATGGACATGGTCGGCGTGCGCACCATGGAGTTCTGCCGCAGGTGGGGGATTGCGAAGGATGTCGAGTACAGCCCATACCCGCGCGACTATCCGCAGGACAACGTATGGCTGGAGAGCTTCACCGGCTTCGAGTTCGGCCGGGAGCCGATGGTGTCGAAGGCGGAAGAGCCGAAGCCGCCGCAATCCCCCCAGAAAAGGGAGCGGTGCCCGCAGGATATGTTCGACCCCATCCTGAGAAAATTCGTCGGCACGATGGCTGACGCAACCGTTGCCTATGAGACGGAGCTTGTCGATTTCACCGAAGACAGCGATGGCGTGACCGCCATCGTCCGAACGGGCATGGGCGACACACGCAAGATCCGCGCGGGCTTTCTGGTGGGCACCGATGGCGCGGCCAGCACGGTGCGCCGAAAGCTCGGCATCAAGATGCACGGCAAGCCCGTTCTGACCTATACAACCAATGTCATTTTTCGTTGTAAGGATCTGCCGTCGCTTCATGACAAGGGCAAAGCGTATCGCTTCATCTTCATCGGACCGGAAGGCACATGGCTGACAATCGTTGCGATCGACGGTGCAGACCGCTGGAGAATGTCGATTGTCGGAAGCAAGGAGAAACGCGAGGTGCCGGAGGAGGAAATCCATGCCTATATCCGGCGCGCGATGGGCAAGGATTTCGATTACGAGATCGAGTCGGTCATGCCTTGGGTTCGCCGGCAACTCGTTGCCTCTAGCTATGGAACGAACCGCGTTTTCCTTGCCGGTGACAGCTGCCATCTGACGTCGCCCACAGGTGGCTTCGGAATGAACACAGGGATCGCGGACGCCATTGATCTGGCTTGGAAGCTCGAGGCTGTTCACAAGGGCTGGGGCGGGCCGCACCTGCTGCCGAGTTACACGATCGAGCGCAAGCCCGTTGCCATTCGCGCCGTGACGGAAGCCGGACGGAACCTCGGCAGGATGCTGGCAACCCGGACAAAGGCGCCGCCGCCGGTCGCCTTCGAGACCGGCCCCGCCGCCGAGGCCGCGCGCAAGGTATACGGCGACTGGTACACTGAGACCATGAAGCCGGAGTGGTTCTCCAACGGCATTCACCTAGGCTACACCTACTATCATTCGCCCGTCGTTTGCCCCGATGGGTCGCAGGCTCCGGTGGATGATGTGTCCGACCCGGTTCAGACAGGTCGACCCGGCCACCGGGCACCGCACATCTGGTTGTACGATGGCAGATCGTCGCTGGACCTCTTTGCCAAGGGCTTCACCCTGATCCGGTTCAAGGCGGAGGTCGAGGTGGAGGCTCTCCTGAACGCTGCCGGACAAATGGGGATTCCGGTGACCCTGGTCGACTTGTTCGATGAGGCTGAAATGCGGGACCTCTACGGAGCCGACCTGTCTCTCGTGCGACCGGACGGACACGTCGGATGGCGCGGCGATACGGTCGGGGCGGACTCGGAGAAAATTCTGAGCGTTGTGAGTGGCCACAAGAAATCGCAGGAGGCGGAAATCCCGCCTGACCTTGTTGATGGCGAAATTGCGGGCGCGCGCGAGGGTATGGCCTCTTCGGCGCTGAAGGCTTAGTGCGAAATACTCATCGCGGCGATTGCTGGCCGCTTAATGGAGCCTAAGCCGGGTTCATCGCCCTCCAGAAAGCGCTGGAGGGCAACACCTAAGGTTTGACCGGGAGGGGAAATGACCAAGTTCGCAGAGAAAATATCAGGGTGGATTTCTGGCTTCCTGTTGGTGCTCGCCTGCATTGCCCTTCTCATATTGGCGGGGCATGTAACGGCCAGCATCACCGGGCGCTACCTACTGGGCAAACCGATCGCGGCAACGCTGGAGATTGGCACATTCTACTACATGGTCGCCGTAACATTCCTGCCGCTTGCCTTCGCACAGAGAGAACGCGGCCATGTCAGCGTCGACTTCGTGGTGGAGCTTCTTCCGCAGCGGGCAAACCGACTGCTGGCCATACTGGCCGATATGCTGACACTCGCTTTTCTGCTGATCTTCAGCTGGGCGACAACGATCTCAGCCATCGAGAAAACGCGGCGCAACGATTACGTGCTTACGCAACACTTTGACCTCACGCTCTGGCCCTCGCGCTGGCTGCTGGTTGCGGGTCTCATCGCCTTTTCGATCGTCGTGGCAGTCCAGATCATCGTCGGGCTGCGCGATCTGGTCGTGGCCCCCCGCTTCAAAGAAGGAGAGCGAACATGACCCCCATCGCCCTCGGACTCGTCGGCATCGGCGTCCTCTTCGTTCTCCTTGCCATCCGGATGCCGGTGGGCATCTGTCTGGCCGTCGTTTCCTTTCTCGGAATCTGGTCGGTGCGCGGCCTGAACGCGGCTTTCGGCACATTGAAGTCCATTCCCTACGACTTTGCGGCGCATTGGACGCTCTCGGCAATCCCGATGTTCCTTCTGATGGGGGCGATCGTTTCGCAGTCAGGCATGACATCGAGCCTCTTCGCTGCCATGAGGGTATGGCTTGGCTGGCTGCCCGGTGGTTTGGCGGTTGCGACCAACTTCGCCGGAGCCGGTTTTGCGGCGGCGAGTGGGTCGAGTCTTGCAACGACCGCAACCCTTGGCCGGATCGCAGTGCCGGAGATGCTCCGGTTCAATTACAACCCTGGCCTCGCCACAGGCGTGGCCACTGCTGTCGGAACGCTCGGCGCAGTGATACCGCCCAGTATCGTGATCGTCCTGTTCGCGATCTTCGCCGAAGTGCCGGTTGGGCAGGTGTTGATCGCCGGCGTGATCCCCGGCCTGCTCACCGCATTCGCCTATGCCACGCTCATTGTTGTGCGATGCACCCTGAACCCGGAACTGGCCCCCAGGATCAATGAACAGAACCGGACCTTCAGGCAGAAGTTAGCATTGATCCTGCCGATCTGGCCCCTTCCCCTGCTGGTGATCGGCGTGATCGGTGGCATCTATAGCGGTATAACGACGGCCACCGAAGCCGGAGCCGCGGGGGCAGTCATTGCGCTCATCCTGTCCGTGCTGCAACGCAAGATGGGATGGCAGGATTTCAAGGCCAGTCTGATCGAGACTGCGCGCTCGACCGCGAGCTTGATGCTCGTCGCCATCGGCGCCGCGCTCCTCACACGGTTTCTGGCTTTCACGGGCATCCCCGGTGTTCTGTCGTCGCTAATCGACTCGCTCGGCGCCGGACCGATCGCGATCATCCTCGCCGTTTCGGTCGTCTATATCGTGCTTGGCTGTTTCCTTGACCCGCTTGGGGTGTTGCTGCTGACGCTCCCGATCCTCCTGCCGATCTTCGAGGCCGCAGACATGAACCTGATCTGGGTCGGGATCATTCTTGTGAAGTACATCGAGATCGGGATGTTGACCCCGCCGGTCGGGCTGAACGTGTTCATAATGAAGGGCATAATGGGCGATCGGGTGTCCTTGGTCAGCATCTTCAAGGGTGTCAGCTGGTTTCTGCTGGCGGAAGTCGTGGTGATGACCCTGCTGATCACCTTTCCCGGAATCGTCCTGTTCCTGCCCGGACTGATGGAAAACTGATGTCTCACGCTTCAAGCAAGCCGGTCTCCGGCATTCCACCGCGCACGGATGTGCTTGTCGTCGGTGCCGGTATGGCCGGCTACGCGGCGGCAATCTCTGCCGCCGAACTGGGCGCCGATGTGCTGCTCGTCGAAAAGGAGGAACTTGACGGGGGAAGTTCCATCCTGGCGGGCGCCAGTTTTGCTTTCGCAGGGACGAAGGCGCAGGCCGATGCCGGCATCGAGGATGATATCGAAACCCTCCGCAAGGACCTTCTCGACGTTGGCGGCTACAAGAACAACCCGGAGATTCTTGAACTCTATCTGGATCATCAACTTGAAACCTATGACTGGCTCCGATCCGTCGGTGTCCGGTTTCAGGACGTCCAACTGAGCTCCAACATGTCGCGCCCCAGAAGTCATCCGGCTGTCCCGGCGCAGATATTCGAGGCGTTGCGAGCCCGTGCGGCCAACTTTCCCAATCTGGTGCGGCTGGTGGGGCGGGGCATGACCGGCCTCACCTTCGAGCCCGGCTCCGGCTGTGTCACGGGCGGCAAGATCCGGGATGCCGATGGCGCTGAACATGAGGTGCGGGCCGATCGCGGTGTGGTTCTCGCGACCGGTGGTTTCGCCCGCAGCCGCGACCTCGTTCAAACCTTTGCACCCGAACAGGCCCCTGCCATCCGCCTGGGAGGAACAGGCTCCGATGGGGACGGGCTGCGCATGGCCTGGGCCCTGGGCGCCGACATGGCAGACATGGGCTATGTCAAGGCGACCTTCGGGATCGCCATGCCCGACCACCCGTTGGAGCAAAGGGCATACGATGGCCCGCGCCCGCTGGTGCATGCGATGTATCGGGGGGGGCTGATCGTCAATACCGAGAGCCGCCGGTTCATTTCCGAGGCGAATTCTTACAAGGTGCTTGGCGAAGCCTGCCTGCGCCAGAGCGGCGCGGCCGCCTACCAGATTTTCGACCAGCGCGTCATGGACGAGTCGCGGGAGGCGCCGCGCACCCATGACTACCGCGGTGCGCTTGAGGCAGGGCTCATTCATCGCGGCGAGACATTGGCTGAAGCCGCGGCGAAAGCCGGGCTTGATCCGGACCGTGTCGAACAGGAAGTGGGCCTCTACAATGCCGCCGTCGCCGGGCAGGGCGCTGATGCCTTCGGCCGGGAAACGCTTGGCATGGGGGTGGGCACGCCGCGTCCTGTCGATCAGCCCGCCTTCTATGTTTTTCCTTGCACATCCGGCCTCTTCAGCACCTATGCCGGCCTCAAGACCGACGCCGGCTTGCAGGTCAGAAAAGTGGATGGCGGAGTTCTGACCGGGCTCTATGCGGCTGGCGAAGTCATGGGCGGCTTTCACGGCAAGGGCTATATGAGCGGCACCGGCATGGGCAAATCCGCAGTCTTCGGACGGCTCGCGGGCAGGCTTGCCGCCTCGTCCCGGCCCTGATCTGCCTTTAGGCGTCCTGCGCCCCGACTTGGGCATATCAGCAGAGAGCAACTCCGTCTTTCGACCTGTTTGGATGCTCCACTAGCCTCTTCTTGGATGGCGGCAGGGGATTGCCGCGGAGTTGTGAGGAGCATCTGTCATGGGGCCGTTGGAGGGGATCAGGATCGTCGAGTTCGGGGCGATCGGGCCGGGGCCGCTTTGTGCGATGCTGCTTGCGGACATGGGGGCCGAGATCATCCGACTCGACCGCACCGGTCCGAGCGGCCTCGGCGTGAAGAAGGAGGCGCGGTTCGACATAACCCGCCGCAGTCGTCCGTCCGTCGCCGTGGACCTCAAGCACCCGGAAGGCAGGCAAATCGCCAGAGACCTGATTGCCTCCGCCGATGCTTTGATCGAAGGGTTCCGGCCCGGCGTGATGGAGCGGCTGGGGCTTGGGCCTGAGGAATGCGCCAACCTTAATTCCCGCATTGTCTACGGGCGCATGACCGGCTGGGGTCAGGACGGCCCCCTCGCGCAATCCGTCGGTCATGACATCAACTACCTTGCGATGAGCGGTGCGCTCGGCCTGATCGGACGCAAGGGCCGCCCGCCCGCAATTCCGCTGAACCTGATCGCGGATTACGGCGCCGGTGCACTCTACCTGAGCATGGGTCTGCTTGCCGCCATCATAAATGCCCGGAGCACGGGGCAGGGGCAAGTTGTTGATGCCGCCATCCTTGATGGGCTCACATCGCTGCTGGCCAATACCTACGGGTACCATGCTGCCGGCCGTTGGAAGCCGGAGCTCGAGTCCAACGTGGTCGACGGTGGCGCGCCCTTTTACAACGTCTACGAGACCGCCGACGCCCAACACATCGCGGTCGGTGCGATCGAACCCAAGTTCTACCGCGACATGCTGAAGGGCATGGGGCTCGATGAAGCCGATCTGCCGCCCCAGAACGATGAAAGCCGCTGGGAAGAAACCTCGGCGCTCTTCGCAGAGGTCTTCAGAAGCCACACACGCGCTGAATGGGAGCGCCGGATGCATGGGCTCAACGCCTGTTTCTCGCCGGTTCTCTCGTTGGAAGAGGCGATGAAGACGCCGCAGATCGCCACGCGAAACGGTTTTGTCGATCTCGACGGCGTGCCCCACGCCGCGCCGGCCCCACGGTTCAGCCGCACAGCTTCCGCCATCGGTAGCCCACCGCCGGCTGAAGGCGCCGACACGGTGGCGGCTCTTTCTGGGTGGGGCATCTCTCAAGGCCGAATAGACGCGCTGATTTCCTCCGGGGTCCTCGGGTCATCAGCGATTGCAACGGAGCAGGAGGAGAAAGACCAGACATGAGCGAGCCGAAGCAGAAAGTGGCCCTTGTCACCGGTGCGGCAAGCGGTATCGGCGCATCCATAGCCGAGCGGTTTGCAGGGGACGGCCACAAGGTCGTTGCCATCGACCGCCACCCGGACATCGCCGGTATCGCCGGGCGCTACGGGGGGGAGGGCTGGGTTGTCGATCTGGCCGAAAATGCGCAGATCGAAGCGCTTATCGCACGGATCGCCAAGGACCTTGGCGGTCTGGACATCGTCGTTAACAACGCCGGGATCAATCCCAAGATCAACGGAAAGCGGGCTGTGTCCGAGACGATGCCGTTGAGCCAATGGGCGGAGGTGCTTCAGGTCAACCTGACTGCCCCATTCCTGATCTGTCGGCTTGCCATCCCGCTGATGCGCAAGAACGGGTGGGGGCGCATGATAAACATCGCCTCCCGTGCCGGGCGTGCCATCGTGCCTACGGCCGGGGCGCATTACTCCGCCACCAAGGCCGGTGTGATCGGGTTTTCCCGCACCCTTGCAAACGAGCTGGGGCCCGAAGGCATTACGGTGAACTGCATCGCTCCCGGCCGGATCGAAACGCCGCTGTCCGAACAGGGCGCGCCCGAGATGCTTGCGGCGCTGAAGGCGGAGATTCCCGTCGGGCGCGCTGGCAAGCCGTCCGAGATTGCAAGCCTGGTCAGCTACCTTGCAAGCGAAGAGTCCGGCTTCATAACCGGCGCGGTTCATGACGTGAACGGCGGGGTCACGATGATCTGAGGCCCGGACCGACCGAGAGATCCACATTGCTGAAAGGAAAACGGAATGAGTGACACACCTGTCGCTGTCGTTACAGGCGGCGCGCGCGAAGGCGGTATTGGCGAGGCCTGCCAGAACGAGCTTACAAATCGAGGCTACCGCGTGGTTGCGGCCGATATCGAGTTTGTCGAAGCCGATGGCGAGTCAGACCGCTTCGGGCTGGACCTGGCCAGCGAGGTCGCAATCGTCGACTTCTGCGCTAAGGTTGCCGGGCGATACGGGCGCGTTGACCTACTGGTCAACAACGCCGGTCTGCACCCCAAGAACGATGGACAGAAAATTACCATCGCCGAGACAACCACCGACCAGTGGAACCTCATCCTCGCCGTCAACCTGACGGCACCGTTCCTGCTGTTTCGGGAGTTTCTGCCCCTGCTGTCCGAATCCGGCGCGGGGCGGGTTGTTAATATCGCGTCAAGGGCCGGGCGGACGGCATCGCCCATCGCCGCCGCGCATTACTCGGCGTCCAAATCCGGGTTGATCGGCCTCTCGCGCATCATGGCCGTCGAAGGGGCGCAGGCGGGTATCACGGTGAACTGCGTCGCACCCGGCCCGGTCCTGACCCCGATCTCGACCAAGTTGCAGGATGTCCGCGATCGGATCGCGAAGACAATTCCTGTCGGGCGCTATGGCAGGCCCGAGGAAGTTGCCGCCGCCGTCGGGTTCCTTGCGTCGCGCGAGGCGTCTTTCATCACCGGGGCGATCATCGACGCGAATGGCGGAAGCTTCATGCCATAGGGCGCATTTGGACTTCGCCAAGATGGAAGCGGCGGCCGGATTGCTCCGGCCGCCGCTTTCATTGCTGTGTTACAGATCGGTGTGGTCTATCGACCGAAGAGATCTTCCGGCTCGGACTCGCCAAGATCGGGCACCTGCTCGCCCGCGGCGACACGCGCGCCGGACATCTTGAACGGCAGGTTCGGCACCAGGAAGTTTCCGGCAGGATCGCGCACCTGTTGAAACGCCTCTCGATGCGCAAACTGCTCATCCCCGAGAGCTTCGCGCACGGTTCGGTATCTCGCACAGGGAACGCCTGCTTCCACCAGATGGCGCTCCGCTTCCTCGCTGGAATGAAGGAGAGACCAGGCTTCGACCGTGTCGAATATCTCGGCGGTCTTGGGATACCGTTTTGCGGGCGTTGCAAAGTCGGGGTGATCGGTCAGATCATCCCGGCCGATCGCACGCATCAGCATCTCGAAGTTGCGCTGCGTGTTCGGCACGATCATCACGAAGCCGTCCGAAGTTCGGACCGGGCGATAGATCGGGCGCTGCCGCTCGGCAGGAAACTGGGCTTCCTGGACCTCGTAGGGCATCATGTTCATCATCGCTTCCATCAACGACAGATCAATCATCTGGCCGCGGCCTGTTACGGTGCGGTGATACAGCGCTGCGTTGATCGCCCCCATCGCGTAGGAGGCCCCCAAGACATCGGCAAAGAAGAATACGGCGTTCGCAGGGCTCTCCATCTGCTCCTGATATCCCAGGTTTGCCAGATCGTAGCCGGAAGAGGCCTGAACGATCTGTGCATAGGCAGGCCGTTCCACGGCCTCTCCGGTTTGCCCGAAGCCCGATATCGAGCAATAGATCAGCCCCGGATTGTCTTGCGCCAGCGTTTCATAGTCCAACCCGAGACGACGCATGACGCCCGGGCGGAAATTCTCTACCAGCACGTCGGCGGTGGCGACGAGCTTCTTGGCCTTGTCGTGGTCGGCAGGGTTTTTGAGGTCCAGCACCACGCTGGTCTTGCCGGCATTGAGATGGCCGAAATAGGTGCTCTTTCCATCACGCAGTGGTGCTTGGCTGCGAAGGAAATCTCCGGCTTCCGTTTCGACCTTGATCACTTCGGCGCCGAGGTCAGCGAGGTAACGCGCCCCGTAGGGGCCCGCCATCATCGTCGAGAAATCGAGAACCCGCACCCCGGTGAGGGGGCCGTCAGCATGTGCCATGTCGTGTGTTCCAGTCCTGTTTGCTCAAAGTGAGGCATTCGCCCGGCCACCATCCGCAAGGATGGTCTCGCCGGTGATGAATGCCGATCGCTCGCTTGCGAGGAAGACGGCGAGATCGGCGATGTCGGAGGTTTCGCCAAGGCGGCCCAGCGGGGTGATGGCCATGCGGCGCGCGATGCCCTCTTGCCCGATATTGCGCACCGCGACAGGGGTGTTGATAAATCCCGGCGCGATCGCATTTGCGCGGATGCCCGCAGGGCCGAGATCAACGGCCAATTGCCGGGTCAGGCCGGCAACGGCGGCCTTGATCGCGCAATAGGCTGCCGAGGCCGGGGTGGCCCGCACAGCAGCGGAGGACGCGATGTTGATGATCGCCCCGCCACCCGCGTTCGTCATCGCCGGGGCAGCTGCCTGCACCAGCCAGATCATGGCTTTCAACCCGACCGAATACATCCGGTCCAGTGTCTCCTCGTCGATCTCGCTCAAGGGCTGATACCGCACCCAGGCCGCGTTATTGACCACCACGTGGAGCCCGCCGTGTTCGCTCTCCGCCTTGTTCACCAAGGCTTCGACGGCGGAGCGGTCGGTGATGTCAGCGGTCACGGCAACGGCGTCGCCGCCGCCTTCCCGTATCCTTGCCACGCGATCTTCAAGATCTTCCTGCCGCAGATCGACGCAAAGCACGCGCATCCCCTCTGCGGCCAGCGCTTGGGATATTTGCGCTCCGATGCCCCGTGCCGCGCCCGTCACGATGGCGGATTTTCCGTTCAAGCCGGTGTCCATGTTTGCAACCTTCCGGATCAACGGGTGAGCTGACGGCCAATGATGACGCGCTGGATCTCGTTGGTGCCTTCGATGATCTGGTTCAGCTTCGCATCGCGCATCATCCGCTCGACGGGATAGTCCTTGGAGTAGCCGGCACTTCCCATGGCATTCACCGCCTGGTCTGTCACTTCCATTGCCATATCCGTGACGAAGCACTTCGACATCGCGGCGATCATCGCGAGGCGGCTGTGGTCGCCCGAGTCGATCTCCGCGGCGACCGAATAGAGCAGCGCGCGCGAGGCCTCTGTTTTCATCGCCATGTCGGCAAGCTTGAACTGCATGGCCTGGAACTGCGCGACGGGGCGGCCAAACTGGGTGCGCTCCTTGCAATAGGCAATCGCGGTATCCAGTGCGCCCTGCGCCAAGCCCAGGGAGGAGGCTGCGATTGTCGGACGGTTGAGATCGAGAATTCGCATGCAGGATTTGAAGCCTGTACCCTCGGCGCCCAGCATGCAGCTTTCGGGCACCTCCATGTTCTCGAAGATAAGCTCGTGGTTGGGCGCCCCGTTGCGCCCCATTTTGCGCTCCTTGCGGCCAAGGCTGAAGCCCTCGGTCTTCGTATCGACGATGAAGCCGCTGATGGCATCGGCATCCGTCCCATCGGCGGTCTTGGCGAAGACCAGCACGTAGTCGGCGTGCCCGCCCCAAGTGATCCAGTTCTTGCGTCCGTTGATCACGTAGGTGCCATTCTCGGTGCGCTTTGCCGTGGTCTTCATCGAACGCACGTCAGAGCCGGTCTGAGGTTCGGTGATGGCCACCGCAGCGATCTTGGTGCCGGTGGCGCTTTCGGTCAGATACTTTTTCTTCTGCTCGTCCGTGCCCATGTGAAGGATCGGCAGGATAAGGCCGATGGAGTTGTTGCCGCACAGGGCCGAAGCAGTAAGCGAGTATTTCCCGATTTCTTCCTTGGCGATGCAGACCGTCGTGAGGTCGCCGCCCGGTCCGCCGTATTCCTCGGGAACCCAAAGCTGAAGCAGCCCCATCTCGCCGAACTTCTTGGCGAGGTCCGCCGGAAACTCGTCGGACTCGTCGATCTCGGCAGCCCGTGGCTCCACTTCTTTTTCTGCAAATTTCCGGATCATGTCGCGGAAGGCGATCTGTTCTTCGGTGAATGCCATCTGTCGCTGAACTCCTCTGTGCGCAGCAGAGCCCGACCGCCACAGGGAGCGAGCGCGCCACACTGTTATTTCAGCGACATTTGTGCAGCCGGACCGCGCCGGGGGTCTAATACCTTTGGCATGACGTGCTGAGACATGATCCATCTCACCCCCCAGATTGACCGGGGGAGGCCCCCGTCACTAGGACTCTGAAGAGCCGAAAATAACCCGCTAGGAGCCCTCCGGTTGGGCCCGGTCACGACAGAGAAGGTCGCACAATGTCCGAGACGATGACGAAAGACGGCGAAGCGCGCAAAGCCCTCGCCGGAGATCTCAAATCCCTGAACTTCGCCGTTCATCAGCCGGACGATCCGCCGCTGTTCACGTCTGACCCGAAGCCGGCAATGCAGCCGTGGCACTGGAAGGCGGCGGACATCAAGACATGCCTGGATCGTATCGGCGAAATGATCAAGCTCGAAGCCGGCGGCGTGCGTCGAACCCTGCGACTTGCCAATCCCGGGTTTCCCTATGGCACCACACCGAGCCTCTGGGCCTCGATCCAGTATATCCTGCCCGGAGAGGTCGCTACAGCCCACCGGCACACCGCCAGCGCTCTGCGGTTTATCATGCAGGGCGAAGGTGCGGATACCATCGTTGATGGCGAGCAGTACGAGATGAACAAGGGCGATCTGGTCATCACCCCGAACTGGGCCTTCCACGACCACGAGCACAAGGGCGACGAGCCCATGATCTGGCTCGACGTGCTCGACATCACCCTCGTGCGCAATTTCGACGCCGTTTTCTTCGAGGGATCGGACATCCCCCGGCGCGGCGTCAACGCCATTGCAGACGCCTCCTATCGCGAGTTCGGCTCAGGCATCATGGCCCCCGCCAATCCCCGCTATGCCCAGTTCGAAAACCCGCTGCTCGTGTATAGCCGAGAACGTGCCGAAGCGGCCGTGATGAATGCGGCAGGGCTTGAGCCCGATCCTTTCGACGATGCCGCGCTGGAGTATCTCAATCCGCAGACGGGGGGGGCGGCCATGTCCACCATCGGGACGGTGCTTCAGCGGCTCAGGCCCGGCTTCAAGGGCAAGGCGCATCGGCACACCGGCAGCTCGGTCTATTACGTGATCCGTGGGTCAGGACAAACGACCGTAGGGGATGAAACCTTCAAATGGGGCCCCGGCGACTTTTTTGCAGTGCCGGCATGGGCGCGGCACGCCCATTCGAATCCGACGGGCGATGAAGCATGGATGTTTCAGGTCAACGACTTTCCGGCTCTGCGTGCGCTTGGCCTCTGGCGCGAAGCGGAGGGCTGACGGAATGCGGCTTGCAAGGTTCAACGAGGGACGCATCGGCGTGATCGAAGGAAACGAGATTGCCGACATCACCGGCCCGGCCGGGTGTGATCCGGTCGCATGGCCCCCAGTCGGAATGGTCTCTCTCATCGGGCGACATGGAGATGACCCCGATGCGATCGCCGAGATGGTCAGGTCGGCCCCAAGGCTTCCATTGGCCGAGGTCCGGCTCGATTGTCCGATTGATTGGCCGAACAAGGTTGTGGCCTTCCCCGCCAATTATGACGCGCACATCGCCGAGCAACGGCGCACCAAGGTCGGCCTCATCTCCACCTTCGACGCCGCCGGGCAAGGGTTTTTCCTCAAGTCAAACTCAAGCCTTTCCGGCCCGGAAGACCCGATCATCCTTCCGCCCATCGAAGGCCGCGAAATTCATCACGAGTGCGAAATGGCGATCATCATCGGTCGCGGTGGCCGGGGGATCACCCGGGCCGAAGCCTACGATCACATTTTTGGGTATGCATGCCTCGTCGATGTGGTGGTGCGCGGCCGCGAAGAACGGGTGATGCGCAAATCCTATGATAGCTTTTGCCCCCTCGGACCAACCATCGTTACCGCAGACGAGATCGCCGATCCGAATGACCTCGATCTCAGGCTGACCGTCAACGGTGATGTCAGGCAGGAGGCAAACACACACGACCTCAAGGTCGACATTCCGGGCATGGTGGAGATGGCCTCTGCAGTCATGACCCTGTTTCCGGGCGATGTCATCGCAACTGGAACGCCAGCCGGTGTCGGCCCCATCCAGCCGGGCGATCGGCTGGTGAGCAGCGTCAGCGGTCTGGGCGAACTGGCCCTCGAGGTGCTGGCGGGCGATCTCGGCGCGCATCCTGTTTGGAACAAACCTGAAAACTGAACATCACGGCTTCGGAAAGGATCGAATTATGTACCTGTTGGCCGAAGACTACCCGGACAGACCGGCCGGAGAAACCTTTCAAATGCTTCTGGATCGGCCTGAAATCCTGCGAATGCCGGGCGCTCACAACGGCATGTCTGCTCTTCAGGCCAAGTCTGCCGGCTTTGATGCGCTCTACCTTTCCGGAGCCGCCATGAGCGCAAGCATGGCGCTGCCCGACCTGGGCATCCTGACCATTGAGGACGTTTGCGGCTTCATCCGTCAGATCTGGCGCGCCAGTGGGCTGCCCATCCTCGTCGATGGGGATACCGGCTACGGCGAGGCTCTGAACGTGATGCACATGGTGCGCGCCTTCGAAGAAGCCGGCGCGGCAGCCGTTCAGATCGAAGATCAGATACTGCCCAAGAAATGCGGCCACCTGAACGACAAGCGCCTCGCCAACGTGGATGACATGGCAGCCAAAATCGCGGCCGCCCGGAAAGCCCGGCGCCACCTGCGCATCGTGGCCCGCACCGACGCTGCGGCCTCGGAAGGCATCGAGGGGGCAATCGCCCGCGCCCAGCGCTATATCGAGGCTGGTGCCGATGCGATCTTTCCCGAAGCGCTGGAGAACCATGATGCATTCCGCACCTTTGCCAGTCGTGTGAAGGTGCCCCTCCTCGCCAATATGACGGAGTTCGGACGCACGCCCCATACCACTGCCAAGTCCTTCGAAGACATGGGCTTCAAGATGGTCATATGGCCCGTGAGTTCGCTGCGGGTGGCCAACAAGGCGCAAGACGCGCTCTACCGCCACATCGCCAGCGAGGGTGGCACGGGCGGGATGCTCGACCAGATGCAAACCCGCGCCGAGCTTTACGAGTTGATCGGGCTGAACGACTTCGAGGCGCTTGATCGTTCCCTCGTCGCCTCTCTCGTTCCCGAGACTCCGAAATGATCAGCGAGCTGCCAGCGGTCTACATGCGCGGTGGCACGAGCCGAGCGCTCATGTTCCACCGCCATGATCTTCCGGACGCCACGCCCGATGACGGTTACGCTGCCTGGACGCCCTATTTCCTGCGTGCGATCGGCAGCCCTGACCCCAATCAGCGTCAGTTGAACGGCATGGGCGGTGGTATCTCTTCGCTCTCCAAGATCGCGGTCATTGGCCCGCCCAGCCGCGAAGATGTCGATGTCGATTATACCTTCGCTCAGGTCTCGGTCACATCGCCGAGCATCGGTTACCGTGGAAACTGCGGAAACATCTCCTCCGCAGTCGGTCCGTTCGCCGTCGATGAAGGTCTGGTGTCGGCGAAGGGCGCTGAGGCCGTGGTTCGTATTCACAACACGAACACCGGAAAGATCATTCGCTCCAGCTTCCCCGTGAGCGATGGGCGCAGCGTTGAACACGGAGATTTCGTGCTGCCAGGTGTCGCAGGCACCGGCGCGCCGATACGTCTCGATTTCATGGACCCCGCAGGCGCGGCGACCGGAAAACTCCTGCCCGGGGGCCTGCCGCGCCAACACCTGACCCTGGAGGATCAGACCCTGGAGGTTTCGTTGGTCGATGCCGCCAACCCGGTCTGTTTCGTTGAGGCGCGAAGCCTGGCCCTGACCGGACGCGAGACTCCTTCGGCCATCGGCAATGACAGGGCGCTGATGAACAGGCTGATTTCACTTCGGGCTGCTGCCGGTGTTGAAATGGGCCTCATCGGCAATCGATCCGAGGCGCTGACCCGAGTGACCAATATGCCCTTGATCTGTCTGGTTGCACGGCCGGATCCGGTCGCATGGCCCGACAGAGAGGATTGTGACATCGTCATCCGAATGATCTCGATGGATCAACCCCACCTGGCGACACCCTTGACCGGTGCCCTATGTTTGGCCGCGGCCTCGGCCGTCGACGGAACATTGGTTCGGAGCTCACTAAGAGACGGCGCGGACATCGCGTGCCTGAGAGTTCGGCACCCAAGCGGTGTACTGCCTCTTGCCGCAGAAATTGACCACGGAGCAATCAAATCCATAACCGCATACAGAACTGCAAGACGGCTGATGTCTGGCATGGTCCGCTGTTAGGCTTGCTCCTCCGCCTTGGTGGGATTTTTTGAAACTGAAGTTCTTCGTTTGATTTGCGCCGGGCCGGAACCCGGACCGCCCGATGCAAAGACTATTGGCCGCTGAACTGCCCGGGAGGCTGCCTTGCGCTTAGGTAGGATTGAGTCCAGTGGTCTGACACCGATTGCGACATGCGACCTCACTTCGTTCCGCTGGAGGCGGGATCACCACAACGAAACACTGTCGGGGTCTGCATAGCCTGCGACCACCCGAAACTATAAGGACCGTGCAAATGAAGGTGCTTGTGCCTGTGAAACGGGTGATCGACTACAACGTGAAGGTCCGTGTCAAATCGGACGGAAGCGGTGTCGATCTTGCCAATGTGAAGATGTCGATGAACCCCTTCGACGAGATTGCCGTCGAAGAGGCGATCCGGCTGAAAGAGGCCGGAACCGCCGACGAGGTGATCGCCGTGTCGATCGGCGTGAAACAGGCTCAGGAAACGCTGCGCACCGCACTCGCCATGGGCGCCGACCGGGCGATCCTGGTCGTGGCCGCCGATGATGTGCATCAGGACATCGAGCCGCTCGCCGTCGCCAAGATCCTCGCCAAGGTCGTCGAAGAAGAACAGCCGGGCCTCGTGCTCGCCGGCAAGCAGGCGATCGACAACGACATGAACGCCACCGGCCAGATGCTTTCGGCCCTGCTCGGCTGGAGCCAGGCCACCTTCGCCTCCGAGGTGAAGGTCGAGGGGGACAGCGCCGTTGTGACCCGCGAGGTCGATGGCGGCCTGCAGACCATCAAGGTGAAGATGCCCGCCATCGTCACCGTCGATCTGCGCCTCAACGAGCCGCGCTACGCGTCGCTGCCCAACATCATGAAGGCCAAGAAGAAGCCCTTGGACGAAAAGACCGCCGCCGACTACGGCGTCGACGTCTCCCCGCGCCTCGAAGTGGTGAAAACCTCCGAGCCCGAAACCCGCCAGGCAGGCGAGATCGTGGCCGATGTCGATGCGCTGGTGGCGAAACTCAAAGAAAAGGGGGTTATCTGATGGCTGTTCTCCTTCTTGCCGAAGTGACCGATGGCGAGCTGGCGATGGACGCCACCGCCAAGGCCGTCTCTGCTGCCAAATCTCTGGGTGATGTGACCGTGCTCTGCGCCGGGGCCTCTGCCTCTGCCGCCGGTGAGGCCGCTGCCAAGATTGACGGCGTGGCCGAGGTGCTCGTCGCCGAAGACGCTTCGCTGGGCCACCGTCTTGCCGAGCCGACCGCCGCGCTGATCGTCTCGCTTGCGGGTGACTACTCGCACATCGTCGCCCCCGCCACGACCGATGCAAAGAACGTGATGCCCCGCGTCGCCGCCCTGCTCGATGTGATGATCCTTTCGGACGTGTCCGGCGTTGTCGACGCCGACACCTTCGAGCGTCCGATCTACGCCGGGAACGCGATCCAGACCGTGAAGTCGAAGGATGAAAAGAAGGTTATCACCTTCCGAACCTCCACCTTCGACGCCGCCGGTGAGGGCGGTTCGGCCTCAGTCGAAACCGCCTCCGCAGCCGACAACCCCGGCCTCTCCGAATGGGTCGAAGACAAGGTGGCCGAGAGCGACCGCCCCGAGCTAACCTCCGCCGGCATCGTCGTCTCCGGCGGCCGTGGCGTGGGCTCGGAAGAGGACTTCGCGCTGATCGAGAAGCTCGCCGACAAGCTCGGCGCCGCCGTGGGTGCCTCGCGCGCCGCGGTCGACTCCGGCTTCGCCCCGAACGACTGGCAGGTCGGCCAGACCGGCAAGGTGGTCGCCCCCGACCTCTACGTCGCGGTCGGCATCTCCGGCGCGATCCAGCACCTCGCGGGCATGAAGGACTCCAAGGTGATCGTGGCGATCAACAAGGACGAAGAGGCCCCGATCTTCCAGGTCGCCGACTACGGCCTCGTCGCAGACCTCTTCACTGCGGTGCCGGAGCTGATCGAAAAGCTCTGAGCAGGGCCGAAAACACGTTCGCTCCAGATCTGGCCTTGCTGGACCGAGGCGGAAAAGTGAGCAAAGGAATGCCCCATGGCCGAGATCGAACGCGAATCCATGGACTACGACGTGGTGATCGTGGGGGCCGGTCCGGCGGGGCTTTCTGCGGCGATCCGGCTCAAGCAGCTCGATGCGGATCTCGACGTGGTGGTGCTGGAGAAGGGCTCGGAGATGGGGACGCATATCCTCTCGGGGGCGGTGCTGGACCCGTCGGGCCTCGATGCGCTCATCGCCGACTGGAAGGAGAAGGCCGCGCCGCTGAACGTGCCGGTGACGAAGGACAACTCCTACATTCTCGGCGAGGAGGGCGCGCTGCGGGTGCCCAACACGCCCATGCCGCCGCTGATAAACAACCACGGCAACTACATCGTTTCCATGGGCAACGTCTGCCGCTGGATGGCGGAGCAGGCCGAGGCGCAGGGGGTCGAGGTGTTCCCTGGCATGGCGTGCAGCGAGCTGGTCTACGAGGGCGACCGGGTGAAGGGCGTAGTGGCCGGCGAGTTCGGCAAGAACCCCGATGGCACCCAGGGCGACGGCTACGAGCCGGGGATGGTGCTGAACGGGAAGTAAGTGTTCCTCAGCGAAGGCGTGCGGGGCCCGCTCGCCAAAGAAGTGTTCGGCAAGTACGGGCTGGCCGAGGGCAAGGAGCCGCAAAAATACGGGCTGGGCATAAAGGAGATCTGGGAGATCGACTCGGCCAAGCACCGCGAGGGCACGGTGACCCACACGATGGGCTGGCCGCTGGGCGGCAACGCTGGTGGCGGCAGCTTCATCTATCATCTTGAGAACAATTAGGTTTACGTGGGTTTCGTGGTGCACCTGAACTACAAGAACCCCTATCTCTTCCCCTACATGGAGTTCCAGCGGTTCAAACATCACCCGATGGTGGCGGAGCTGCTGGAGGGCGGCATACGCGTGGCCAATGGCGCGCGGGCGAATTCCGAGAGGGGCTACCAGTCGATGCCGAAGATGGTGGCGCCGGGCGTGGCGCTGCTGGGCTGCTCGGTGGGCATGGTCAACGTGCCGCGGATCAAGGGCAACCACAACGCGATGCTCTCGGGCAAGGCCGCCGCGGAGGCCGCGTGGGAGGCGATCCAGGCGGGGCTCGATTGGCGCCGACCTTAAGAAGATGCGGAACGTGAAGCCGATGTGGTCGAAGTGGGGGCTCTGGCCGTCGCTCGGGCATGGCGGGCTCGACATGTGGACGAACAACCTCTTCGGGTTCAGCTTTTTCGGCACCATGGGTAATGGCAGGAATTATGCCGAGGCCACCGGGCTCGCGGCCGACCACACCCCGATCGACTACCCCAAGCCGGATGGCAAACTGAGCTTCGACCGGCTGACCAACGTGTCGTTCTCGATGACGAACCACGAGGAAAGCCAGCCCTGCCACCTGAAGCTGAAGGATCCGAGCGTTCCGATCCAGTTCACTCTGCAATTCGCCGAGCCGGCGCAACGTTACTGCCCTGCCGGCGCCTACGAGGTGGTGGAGAAGGACGGCAGCCCGGAGTTCGTGATCAACTTCCAGAACTGCGTGCACTGCAAGACCTGCGACATCAAGGACCCGCCGCAGAACATCAACTGGACCGTGCCCCAGGGCGGCGACGGGCCGAACTACCCGAACATGTGAGTGCACTTGCTCGTACGTTGGTCGTCGCGCACAGTGGTATAATACGCATAACATTACTTATGGGTGACCTTCCTTTGCCGCTCGGAGCGCCCTTCCCGACGCGGGAAGATCAAGTTCTATCCGTCTCCTATGCTCTTTCGAAAACGTCGCAGATCTTGGCGAGGATGCGCCCGCGTATCTTTGCCTCTTCCAGCAATAGATTGTGCTTCGCACCGGGAATGAACTCGAGCGTACCCTCGGGCCAGCGTGCCATCCGGCTCTGGACGGCAGGTAGGCTTACGAGTGCGTCTTCCTCAGGGCAAAAGCTTATGCATGGCAAGTTCGGCGATGGGGCTTTGGAGAGTTTCCTGCTTTCTCGCAAGACCTGGTGCAGCCACGTCATGCTCGGGCCTCCGGTGTGCAGCTCAGGTGCAGCTTCGGCCTGTCGGACCATGTACCGATACATGCCTTCATCGTTCGTGCGTCGGTTACTTGGGTAGTCCACGCTTAGGATATAACTCTCGCCTGAATGTCCGGGTGCGTATCGTTCACCCTTGCCAGTGACAGACGCGGCCCAGCTTACGGGCCATGCGAGCAGGCGAGCCATCAGTGATAGCTTGATGTCCCACATCGGCGCACAAAAGGCGCAGGCGGATACAGGCAACCCATCGATAAGGGCCCGAAGCCCGATACACGCCCCCATGGAGTTTCCAAGCAGATACCAAGGTTCGGGCATTCCAAGCTGACGAGCAGCTTGAACCATTGCCGCGACGTCGAGCTGATAGTCGGAAAACCGCCCGACGTGGCCAAGCTGCGGATCATGGGCGATGCGGTCGGAAAGACCGTGACCACGCCAATCGAGGACTAGTGTCGAGTAGCCGAGCACCGCAAACTCCTCCATCGTCCGACCGAAGGTTTCGATAAACTCCGTTCGCCCTGGAAACACCAGGATAGTACCCTTCTCCGGCCCATCGGAGAGACTCTGTGCCACCCGGAGTTTTGTGCCATCCTCCGCGCGGACCCAGTATGCAGCGGTATCGGGCGGGGCTTCCGCAATTTCAGCATAGAACGGTGCTGTTTCCATCATGTCTGTCTCCAACGCGTTTTGACCATGCTGACCAATGCGACCGAAACACTGCCCAGCAGAACAACGGAGAATCCGCGAAACTGTCCGATCAGAAAGAAATTGGCTGCGAGAACGAGGACCACTCCAGCCATGCTTCGCCCCGCATTTCGGGTGACCCTCACTAGATCTTCGGTCCGGCGTTCGTGCCCGGAGCCAGCCGTCGCATTTGATCGCAGGGCGACATCAAAGACCTGCGTGATTTTCATAAGGCTGATGAAGAAGGTAAAACAGGTGATGAATAGCACGAAGAAGCTGGTCATGAACGCTGAAGGGCTTCCTTCAAGCCATCCCCATCCTGTGTCCCCGGCCCCTGACAAATCGAGAGTGTCGTTGATGAGCCACGACAGGAGGTTGTCTGCATCTGAAATCAGGTAGACCGCGTTGAGCTTTATCGAAGTAGCTGCCAACAACCCGAGAACAACGCTCCGGTAAATGCCGGATAGGATCTTCCCACCGGTTCTGAGGAGCACGACCTGATCTTCACGACTTTTGTGGAGGTTTAGGTCGGTGCCGATGTCACGGTAGTCGCTCGCCACCAAGTATAGCAACAGCAGGCCGCAAAAGTAGCACCAATAGACGAAGCCGGAGTACAGGTTGGCGAGCCCAGAAAGAGCGACCGCTTCCAAAACAGTTACAACATCCGGCCTCACAAGAGCCACGATGATCCAATCGACCATCGCGCGGCCAATAGTGCCGCGCATAAGAGGACGCAGATACACGCCGGTCCATTGCACCAGGAACACGATCACCACGCACACGAACAGCAACGTCCAAAAGGATGGCTCAAAGTTTCTGAGCTTGTCGGCCCACGGGCCGTTTGCCCCGGAACCAGTACCTCCGGACCTCTCTAGCTGACGGCGCTGCTCCTTCCAGTAGGTCAGGGTCCCAGACACCGACATGCTGCAAAGCGCAATGAAGAGCATCCTGTCCAGCGTCCAGCTCGGAGCCCAGAGGAAGCCGACTTGCTTTGCAATTCCCTCAATCGGGCTATAGGTGACCGAGTGAACCCCCACGATGTAAGTTAGTAGCCAAAGCAGTCCGCCGATGGTCCAGATCGCGATCGGCAAGGTCAGTGACCCTGTGCCAATGAACAGAGCTTCGGCAACCTTTGCCAGGCTCCGTTCATGATCGCCGCGCCCACCGCCTTCCAGTTTGCCAGCCAGATCGGACTGTAAGCCGGTCTGATCAATCCTGCCCACTGACGGCATGTCCTCTGTAAATTGGGCGAACGATTTGCGCTTGCGTTTGGCTGCAAGCCTTCTGTTCGCCGCACTAATCTCCACCTGCCACGCGCCCGACGCATCGGGATCACCACATCCAAAGATGCGCGCGAGCCAGCGGATGTTGTCGGCGCTGATGCCTCTTTCATTGTCCTGAAACCAAAGCTGTACAGTCCGGAGATCAACGGCCGCGCGATTGATGTCGATGCTCGATATGGCCTCGGCCAACAACTCAGGGGTCCACTGACTGAGGGGAAACCCGGCCCGGTCAACCGGACGACCAGCTCCGGCGGCAACCACTCGCTGAAACATGGCCTTGAAATCAGCGCCATCGTCCGGCGGCGGGACATAATATTTTCCGTTCTTAATCAACGGCTTCGGCATCTCCGTTTCGTTCGTGTTCGTCTCGGTTCGGATCGTTTCGTGATTCTATCTCAACGCAGGATACAGCCTGACGATGTGCTCGGTGCAAGAAAGACCGGCTCACACCCAAGGTGATCATGAAGGGGGAAAGCTGTGGAAAACGCTTCGATGTACGATGTACAGCAAAGGCTTGAGGCACGGGCCGTGGGTCGGATCCTCGACCGAACCTCTCGAGTTGCCGTTGGATGGCTTTACGAGTGGAACACGGGTGAACAAGCCTTCTTCTGGATGGACCGACCACGGGGAGACGTTGTCTACGAAGACTCTGCATCAAGTCGCACTCGCCGTGCATGATGGAAATCATGTGGAGAACCTCTACTTAAGTATAGGTTAAGCATCATTAGTATAGTATTGGTTGCGCGTGACCAGGACAGGACCATGTTTGGAAGGCTTTGCAATGTTTAGGACATTCCTTCGATGTGCTTCGGCTATGGCGCTCGCAATCACTGCCGTTGTGACACCGACAAATGACGCCCGAGCCCAGGCCTACCCGATCGACTGCGCCATCCTTCTGTGCCTCTCCGGTGGCTGGCCGGCATCTGCTCCCTGCGCCCGAGCAAAGGCAGAATTCATCCGACGGATCACGCCATTGCCCGTCGAGCCGCCCTTGCAGATCTGGCGGTGCCCAATGCGTGCGAGCTACGGGGGCGGGGATCCCGCGCGCGGCCACGCCCCCCTTATCGAAATCCGGTTAGGGGCGCATGGACAGTCTCCGGCCGAGCCCCCTGCCCTTCTGAGCGCTACGGAAACGCAAGCGTCGGACGCGCAACTCGACGTTCGGCAAATTCCATCCAATTCACTGCCTGCAGATCTCCTCCTCCTGCGAACCGGTGACCAGGCAGACATCGACATCAGCGACCCTGCCTTTGACTTCGTGCGCTCGATCAGAGTTTACCATGTGCGCTATGCGCGTCAGCGCGAAGCCGACAAGCACGGGGATTGCAATCGCAGCGCGTCGGTTGCTCTCGGCACCTACGGCTTGCAAGGGGACTTTTCCTGGAAGCCATCGTCACCGCGAGCTCTCCCTCCGGCCCATAGAGGTCTTCATCACTGGGGCAAGTCCTGCCCTACCGTAGAACATCGTTCCGTATTCGTGGATTGGCTCGACGCATCGGGCGGTTACGGCTTCGAACAGGTGAACTATTGAGCCGAACCGAAGAATAGCGCGGGAACGGCCGAAGGCGGCAATAACCAACCGACCGCGCTCAGACATTCCCTCGTTGGAAACTCCTCACCCCTTTCAGATCGCTGCCGTTACTATGATGTAAGGCCACTTTTCCTCAGACTGTGGGTCTGTCACAGGAAACGCAAGTTGATCGATCACGGCCAACGCTCAGCCATCTGGTTCGGCCCACGAAGTTCAAGGTGTGGCTTCCGAACGAACGACGCATACTCAAATCTTGGCTTCGCTCCATCAAGCACTCAGTTGCAGACTAGGCGCGGCCGACACAGGGCTTGAAATCGGCGCGGAACGCTGAAAATTTGCGCAGACAATGAAAGGGTGATCTGCGTGGATTCTATCAGGGCGTTTGGCCCCACGGTTGCCCGTGTTCACGGTACTGAGGCCCTGCGGGCCGGATTGGGAGCCATCGTCGGCCTGGGCCTGACCGGGCTGTTCCTTTTGTCGCCGCAGGTCGATCCGGCGTGGGGGATGTATCTCGTGGCGCCTTTCGGGGCCACCTCGGTCCTCCTTTTCGCAGTGCCGAACAGCCCACTGGCACAGCCATGGTCCGCCATCGTCGGCAATACCGTTGCGGCTCTGGTCGCGGTTGCGGTGTGCCTGCTCATCGCAGATCCGCTCGCCCGGGTCGTCCTCTCCGTCGGCCTGGCGATCAGCACCATGATGATGTGCCGGGCGCTCCACCCACCTGCCGGTGCCGTGGCGATGACCGCGGCGCTCTCTTCCGGCGCGATCGACAGTCTCGGCTTCTGGTTTGCGCTCATGCCGATCGCGGCGGGAACAACTGCGCTTGTGCTGGTCGCCATCGGCTACGCGCGGCTTACCGGGCGCCGCTACCCCTTCCGCCAGTTCGAGGACCCCGGACCGCACGGCACCGAGGATGTCGCCCCCGTCGAACGGCTGGGCCTGAGCATGGAGGACCTGAGCTCCATCCTCGACCGCTACAGGCAGTCCTTCAACCTCGGCGTGGAAGGCCTCGCCCGGTTGATCGCTGCAGCCGAGGTGCAGGCGGCCTCCCATGAGACAGGCGCCACGACCACTGCCGACATCATGTCCAAGGACCTGGTGACCGTGACCACCGACACCGCGCTGGTGGATGTGGCCGATCTGTTTCGCCGACATCGCTTCACGTCGCTTCCCGTGGTCGGACCGGGTGACAGGTTCCTGGGGGTCATCTTCCAGATCCATCTCATCAGCCGAGCGCGCGAGGATGCGCTCCGCCTCGATCGCCGATTCGTACCGGCCCTGAGACGCCTGCTCGATCCGGAGCGCGACAAGCCTGTGCGGGCCGGTGACATCATGAGCGTGGCCGGGCCACGCGCCACGACGAACACACCGGTGAGCGCGCTGGTGCCTTTGATGGCGGTCGGGGATGTCGACGCGGTCCCGGTCCTCCGTCGCGGGGTGCTGGTCGGGATCGTCACCAGGACCGACCTCATCGCCGCGATGGCGCGGACGATGGTCAGGGGCGAACGCGCCCCGCAGCCGGGTGCCCTGCCCTCATCCTGAGGCTTTCGTCAAATGCGGATCGTTCAGACCGCTTCAGACACTCACTCGCCGAGGGCCTCCAGGAACCTCCCGTAGTCCTGGCTCACCTCCCGCGCTTCCTCGAAGGCCCGTGCCCGCTCCTCGTCGAGGCAGCGGAAGTAGCGCTGAATGTCCGCGAAGTAGCCCTCGAAATCGCCCTTGAGGATCGGGGCGTAGCTGCGGACAGCGTCACGGTCCGCCGGCACATAGGGGCGCTGGGGCGGAACGCATGCCTCGGCGGAACTCCAAGCCCCCAGGAGCAAGCCGACAATCGCCCTTCTGCCACATACCGACAGCCGCGGGCGATCCCCCCGCCCCCTAGACTCCTTGAGTGGGCCCATGGCACATAGCTGATGTCTGCGTGACCGCCATGCATCGAAATAGTCGATAATATAGCTTGCGGTCAATGCTATATTATCGTATTGACTGGGTATCACCTCCTGATGCCCGGTCATGGTCTTTGTGGAGAACGTGATCCGGGTGATGGACCTAGACAAAGAAGCCCCAAATGTGGTCACCGAGCCCAGGTTCCGCGATCTGGCCGAGCACGGCTATCGCGTGGAAGTCCTCTGCAAGTCCGGCGCCTACCGGAAGGGCCCGAACTGGCACGGGGTCTGGATCATGCGCGTGGTCAGCGACGAAGGCGTCGAAAAACTCCTGGTCACGGCCCGGACACGCACGTCTCACAACGACATCAAGATTCGCGAGATCAAGACCGTCACCGGCGTCATCTCTTTCCTGCAGGGCATCGGTTTCTCCCATGCCGATATACCGCTGGAAGAAGGGCAGAGAACGGTGCACAGGCTCTCACCCGAAGAAATCGCTGCCGCTCGGGCTTAGCGCCCTCCTCTTTTCCCTGCTCGCACCTGCCGCGTCAGCCGAGATGGTCCTGCTCATGGGCGCAAGCGGGGCTCTCCAGGCCTCGCAATCCCAGACGTCTTTTGCCCGCACCTATGTGGATGGCGTGGGCCTCGAGGCGGACCCAGAGGTGCCGCAGGCTGCGACCTTTGTGACCAAGGGCTCTCGTAGAAACTCCCAAAGGTTGCGGTCCCCCTTGCCCCACCCCAACGTCCTGTCCGCCATCGAAGCCACGGCGCTGCGTTACGCGGGACATGCCGGCCCTCGCGCGGCGAGGCTCTCGGCGACCGACTGGATGACGCTCTACCGCGCCAACATCGAGGTGGAGAGCGGCTACAACCCCCGGGCCCTGTCCCACGTCGGCGCCATCGGCCTCGGCCAGCTGATGCCCGCGACCGCGCGGCAGCTCGGGGTCGATCCGCATGATGTCCACCAGAACCTCGACGGCTCCGCACGTTACCTCGCGATGATGCTGGCCGAGTTCGGCGACGCGCGTCTCGCACTCGCCGCCTACAATGCCGGGCCCGAGGCCGTTCGCCGTCACGCCGGCATCCCGCACTACCGGGAAACCCGCACCCACGTCCAGCGCGTGCTTGCCGTCGTCCAGCGGCTGAAAGGAGCTTCCGAATGACCCGAACGCCCCGTCTCCTCCTCGCGCCCCTGGCCCTGTTCGGGCTTGGCTCCCGGCCGGCGCAGGCTCAGAGCATCGATCTTTCGCCGATCCAGGAGCTCCTTCAAGGCATCGTAGATGCGCTGACCGGGCCCCTCGGCGTCGTCATCGCCACGCTTGCGGTGCTCGGGGTCTTCCTCAGCTGGTTCTTCAACATCATCGACCTGCGCCAGGCCCTCTGGGTGCTGGTTGGGATTGCGGGCGTCGCGGCGGCGCCCACCATCGTTGCCGCCGTCTTCGGCGCGTGAGGACGGGGGCCGTGGCCGAGCGCTCTCCCCTCTTCCTGGGCCTCGTCCGCCCGCCGAAGCTCCTCGGCCTGCCAATCCTCTACGCCATGGTCTGGCTCTTCGGCTCGGTCCTGCTCTTTGTCTGGATCCAGCACCTGACGGTGCTGAGCTTCGCCGCGGTGCTCTACCCGCTCCTCTGGAAGGCCGCCGACTGGGACCCACGCTTCATCGACGTGATGATGACCGCCTTCCAGGAGACCCCGCCGACGCGGAACCGGCATCGCCACAGCGGAGACAGCTATGCCCCGTGACACGTTGGAAGACCCCCGCAGCCTCCTGCCCGAGTGGTACAGGCGCGAGCGCCACCTCGCCCATATGCTTCCTTACATCAGCCTCGTTGACGATCACACGGTGCGGACCCGGACCAACGAACTCTTCCAGTGCATCCGGATCGGCGGCGTCAACAGCCAGACCACCGATGACGCCCATCTCGACAAGATCACCGCCCTCTTTGCCCGGCTCATCGCCCAGCTCGGGCCGGAGTTCAGCTACTACGTGCACAAGGTCTCGAAGGCGATCACCCCCGAGTTGCTGCCGGTGGAGGGCGACGGGTTCGCGGCGGCGGTGGATACGGCCTGGCGCAAGAGGCTCGCGGACAGCCGGCTCCGGGACAAGACACTCACCCTGACCATCCTCCACCGGGTGCCGCCGAAGAGCCTCGCGAGGTTCCTCGCAGCCCGCGCGTCGGACCGCCTGCAGGCGCAGACCCGCAAACGCCTCCGGCGCCTCGGAGACGCCGTCCAGGTCTTCAGCTCGGGCCTCGCCGAACTCACGCCTCGCCTGCTCTCCGCGGGTTCCGGCGAACTCCTCGGGTTTCTCGGCGCGCTCAACACCGGGCGCGAGCTTCCGCTCTACCCGGCGGGGCGCTTCGGGTTCCTCTCCTGGAATGTCGCCAACACCCGCGTGACCTTCCTCGAGGACCATTTCGTGCTCTCGGGCGGGGTGGCAGGATCCCGCGTCGGCCGGAGCTTCACCATCGCGGAATATCCCGAGGGCACCACCTGCACCATGTTCGACATGCTGGGCCTGCCCGTGGACATGATCGTCGCCCAGTCCTTCACCCCGATCAACTCGAACCTCATGGCGGGAAGGATCCGGCGCCAGAAGCGCCAGATGCAGGCCTCCCAGGACGCCGCCCTTTCGCTGCTCGAAGCGCTCGACATCGCGCATGACGACCTCGAGGCCCGGCGGCAGAGCTTCGGGGATCACCACATGGTCGTCACGCTCTTCTGCGACACGGCAGAGGAGCTGCAGAGCCTCGGCGCGGAGATCGTCAACGCGGCTGCCGCCGAGGGGGTGAAGATGATCGGAGAGCGGATCGCGGCGAAGGCGCATTACTTCAGCCAGCATCCCGGCAACCAGCGCATGCGGGTGCGTGCCAGCGCGGTCACCAACCGCAACTTCGCGGATTTCGCCGCACTCCACCGCACCCAACTCGGCAAGGCCAAGCACCAGCTCCCCTGGGGCCAGGAGATCACGCTCTTTCCGACCCCCGAGCGCAGCGCCTACCGCTTCTCCTTCCACGAGCAGGGATCGCCCACCGCCGAGCCCACCGGCGGGCACTCCCTCATCCTGGGCCGGCCCGGCTCGGGCAAGTCGGTGCTCGCGGCCTTCCTGATGACCCAAGCCCGCCGCACCTGTGCGCGGGTCTTCGTCTTCGACTACCGGCTCGGCATGGAGATGGCGGTGCGCGCCAACGGCGGGCGCTACGCCTCGGTCAAACCGGGACAGCCGACCGGGCTCAACCCGCTCTGGAGCGAGATCGACGCCCGCGGCATGGCCTGGCTCTCGGACTGGCTCGGCACGCTGCTGCATCGGCCCGACAAGCCGCTCAGCCCCGCGCAGGCCAACCGGATCCAGGAGGTGGTGCGTCAGAACGCGGGTGCCGCGAGCCCCGCCCTGCGAAACTGGGCGGATTTTGCCTCGCTCTTCGTCTCGACCGATGACGCGGGCGACCTGCACGAGCGGCTGCTGGAATGGACCGCCGAGGGTCGCTACGGCTGGATCTTCGGCCAGGGCCTCGAGGACAGCTTCTCGCTTGAGGGCGACGTGGTGGGCTTCGATCTGACCGGGATCCTCGACAGCGAGAGCGAGAAGGAACAGATGGCGGTGCTCTCCTACCTCTTCCGCCGCGTCGAGCGCGAGATCGAGGACCGGCGCCCGACCCTCATCGTGGTCGACGAGGCCTGGAAGGCGCTCGACAACCCCTACTTTGCGGAACGGCTCTCGAACTGGCTGGTGACCGCCCGGAAGCAGAACACCGTCGCGGTGATGATGACGCAATACGCGAGCCAGCTCGAGCGCACGCGGACCGGCAAGACCATCGTCGAGGCGGTGCCGACCCAGGTGCTGCTTCCGAACATTCGCGCCCAGGCTGCGGATTACGCGATGCTGAACCTAGGCGAGAAGGAACTCGACGTGCTGCTGAACACCGGCAGCCATAGCCGACTGGCGCTCATCCGCGATGACACCGGCTCGATCGTCGTCGATGCGGACCTCTCGGCCCTCGGGCCTCTCCTCACCATCCTCGGCGGCATGGAAAAGGGCGAAGAGCTGGTCGGGCCCGACTATCGCAGCCGCCCGGACTTCTGGAGGCTCGGATGATCCGCCCTGCCCCGCTCCTCCTTGCCCTCTGCCTGCTGGCCGCCTGCTCACCCTACCGGGAGCCGCGCGCCAATTGCTTCGAGGTCGCCTCCCGCGGGCCCGGCGCGGGAGACTGCACCTTTACTGTTCTTGCCGGACCGGGAGACACGGGAGGTGCACCGTGACCGGGTTGCGCCTTCTCATCACCTTCCTTGGCCTGTCCACCGGGCCAGTCGTCGCCCAGGGTGTCCCGGTCGCGGACCATGGATTGACCGCGCGTGACATCGTCGAGACCGGCGACCGGGAGGCCGACCTCGCGCGCCAGCGCCAGAAGCTGACCCTCAGGGAGGAACTGGCCGCGATCGAGCAGGAACAGCTCGCTGTCCTGCGCAGGATCCTCGCCGCCCAGACCAGCTTCGACGGCGCAGGGTTTACGGGCATGGTCTCGGAGCTGGAGGCGGGCAGCGGCGACGCGGAGCGCAGCGCCCTTGCGGTCTACGGATCGGCCGAGCTCGATCCCAACCCCGCCGGGGCACAGATGTTCGGGGATGCGGCGGAGAACGTCGAGCAGCTGATCATCCGGGTCGCCCGGGAAACCCACGGGAGGCCTGGGGTCGGGCGGGCCGGTCTCTCGGTCGTCCAGTGGCGCGCGCTTCTCCAGGCGCTGATCTGGCAGGAAAGCCGCTTCTCCATCGGCGCGCGCTCGCCGGTCGGGGCCTTCGGCCTCACCCAGATCATGCCCGGCACAGCGAGCGATCTCGGTATCAACCCCGCCTATTACGACAGCCCTTATCTGCAGGTCGAGGGCGGCGCACGCTATCTCGCGGCCCAGCTCGCGACCTTTGACGGCAACATCGTCAACGCGCTGGCCGCCTACAACGCCGGGCCCGGACGCGTGCTGGAATACGGTGGCGTGCCGCCCTTCGCCGAGACGCAGCACTACGTCCGGGTCATCCCCGAACGCTACAACCTCTACCTCGCGCGCATCGGCGGCATCGAGGCGCTCGGCACCATCGATCCCGTGCTGCTCGCCAATGCAGAGCTCTCCTTCGCCAGCGTCGGGGCGGCTTTCTACGGCAGCAGGGCACCGATCGCGATCCGGCAGGCCGCGCTGCGGATCCAGGACATCGTCACCCGGATCGGCACGACCCGGGACGTCCAGGAGAGCGTCGCGCTGAACAGCTACGCCCGCGCGGAGCTGACCCGCCTTGTCGCCGCCCGGATCCGGCTGAAGGCGGCACGCACCCGGGTGCCGAGCGCGGCCCAACTCGCCCAGGCCAGCGCGCGCATGGCCGAGAACAGGTTCATGGAGTTCACGATGAAGGAGCTGCGCTGATGACCGCCCGCCCTGCCCCCGGATTCCCGATCCGATCCGCTGCCCTGGCCTGTATGCTCGGGCTGCTCGGTGCCGGCTTGCCCCCCTCCCCTGCCCTTTCCCAGGGCGTGCCGGTGGTCGATACTCAGAACATCGCCCAGAACATCGCGCAACTGCGGCAGATGATCGAGGATGAGCTGCTGCAGAACGAGCAGCTCGTGCAACTCCGCAAGCACCTGACCACCCTCACGGACCAGCTTGCGGAGTTGCAGCGCACCTACGAGGCGCTCACGGGCCTCGCCGAGCTCCCCGAGATCCTCCGCACGGAAATGGAGGAAGAGCTGAACGGGCTCCTCGACCAGGAGTTCGGCGACATCCTGGCCACCATCGAGGCGATCAAGACCGGTGATTTTTCCAAGCTCAGGGGCTCGGGTGCGGCCGAGATCGAGACCCAGATGGACCGGGTGCTCGCCGATCTGGGCTTCGACGAGGACACGCTCTCGGAGATGGCGCGCAGCGGCAACCCCGGCGCCGAGCGCGTCGCCACCCAGGCCACGACCGGCGCGCTGGTCTCGGCCGCGGCCCAGAACAGCTACGATGACGCCGGACAAAGCCTGGCCCGCGTCGAGCGGCTCGTCGGGCTCATCGATGACATGGACGAGCTGAAGGAGAGCGTCGATCTCAACACCCGCGTCACCGCCGAGCTTGCCATCGCGCTGGTCGCGCTGTGGCAGCTCGAGGCGGTGCAGACCGTGGGTGATGGAACGGGGGGTGTCATCGATGCCGCCACCATCGCCGAGGAACAGCGCTTCATGGAGTTCACCCTGCCCGAGCTCCGGGCAGATTGAGGGGGCCGGACGATGACCGAGGGTGCCACCGATCTCTTCGCCTGGTCAGATGATGCAATGGGCCGCAAGGGGGCGGGGCACGAGGCATTGTCCCGCCTGGAGGACCGCCCCTTGGCCGACGAGGCCGCCATCCTCGAAGAGGAACTCGTCTACGGCGCGCTGCGCCGGGAGCATCTCTGGCAGCGCGTGGGGCTCACCGGCCTGATCTTCGGCGCCCTGGGGTGCCTCGCGGCCGCCGCGGTCTCGGTGCTCGATGTCGATCCCCCGCCCGTCGTGGTCCCCTATGATCCCGAGACCGGCGTTGCCCTGCCCGAGGCCTCGGTGGGTGCCACCACGGTGACGGAGAACCGCGCCGTCATCGAGGCGGAGGTTTTCCGCTACGTGACCGATCGCGAGGTCTACAACCAGCTCGACAACGATCTGCGCATCCGCTCCGTGCTCGGCCGTTCGGATCGCGCCGCCGAGGCCTCGCTCCGCGACCTCTGGACCTCCGCCTCCCCCGACTACCCCCCGAAGGTTTACGGACCCAACGCCCGCCTCGAAGTCGAGGTGCTCAGCATCAACCGGATCGGCGCGCGGCGCGCCACGGTCCGGCTCCGGAAACGCCTGACCTCGCTCAACGGTGTCCAGGCCGGCCTCTTCACCGCCACGCTCCTCTTCGAGTTCCGCCCCGAGACCCGCCGCACCATCGACGAGGTCTGGGCGAACCCCTTTGGCTTCACCGTCACCGAGTACGCGATCCGATCCGACAGGCTGGAGAATTGACCATGCGCCTCCCCTGCCCTTTCCTCTTCGGACTCCTGCTCCTGCCCACCCTTGCCGTTGCGGAGGCCATCCCGAGGAGCGGCCCGCATGACAGCCGCGTGCGCATCGCCACCTACCAGGAGGCCCAGGTCTACCGGCTCAGCGTCTCGCTCACCCATGTCTCGACGGTGGAGTTCGGCGCGGGCGAGACCATCCGCTCGATCATCGCCGGCGACACCGTGGGCTTCGAGATCGACGGCGTACCCGGGGGGCGGGCCTTTGCGATCAAGCCGCTCGCCCGCGGCATCCGGACCAACGTCACGGTCTACACCAACCGGCGGAGCTACTATTTCCACGTGACCGAGGTCTCGACCCCGACCTTCTACGTGGTCCAGTTCCGCTACCCCGGTGACGCGCGCCGGCCCGCGGGCGCCATCGCCCGCGCCGCCCCGAACGCGAACTACGCGGTCAGCGCGAAGACCGCCTTCACCCCGACACGGATCTGGGATGACGGCACGTTCACCTACTTTGCCTTCCTGCGGAACGCGCCGGTGCCGGCGATCTTCCGCCACGCCAGGGGTCGCGAGCGCACCGTCAATTCCGGGACCGTGGAGGACGGCGTCATCCGCGTCTCCGGCGTGAACCCGGAGTGGGTCCTTCGGCTCGGCGATGAGGTGGTCTGCGTCACCGCGACCTCGCCGCGGGGAGGTACCTCGTGAGCGACACGTCCAACCCCGATCTCGAACGCCGCCTGGCCGCCCTGGAACAGGGTTACCCGCGACAACGGACGGCCAAACCGCGCCAGCGGAGGCGGCTGGCCTTGCTCGTGGTTGCGTTGATCCTCACGGGCGGCGCAGTCCTGTATTTCGTCGCACGCTCCGGTGACGAGCTTTCCCTGCCGACGGCCACCCCAGACGAATTCCAGACCGAGGGCGACGGCTTCGGCGAGATCACCCCCCTCGACCCGCCCCCTGCTCCGGAGCCCGAGATCGTCCTCGTCGAACCCGCACCGGCCGAACCCAACGCCGAGCTGCTGGCGCAGATCGCCGCGTTGCAGGCCGAGATCGAGGCGTTGAAGACCGCCCCGGCCTCCGGTGTCGAGACCGATGACGCGGCCGCCGCTGCGATCGAGGCGCTGACAGCGCGGATCGCGGCCCTGCAGGCCGCCTCCGAGGCGGCCCAGACCGCGTTCCAGGACGAACTCGCCGCGCGCGACCGCGAGCTGCGGCAACTGCGCATGGACCTCGACCTCGCCCTGCTCGAGGCCCGGAAACCCGCCCCCGCCCCGACCGGTCCGAGCGAGGAGGAGCTGCGGGCGCGGGAGGAGGAAGCGCGCCGGCTGGCCGAGCTCGAACGCCGGGCGGCCGAGGAGCGGGCCTTCCAGGAGCGCCGGATCGGCTCGCCCCTCCTGGCCTTCGGCGGCACCGGCGGGGCGACTGCGGGAGAGACCGAGCTCACCGAGGCGATGTTCGACGCGGCGACCGATTTCGTGCTGAACGGCGCCAGGCCCACCGAGGTCACCCAGGCAGAGGTGATCGCCAACCCCTCGAACACTGTCGTCCAGGGCACGATGATCCAGGCGGTGATGGAGACCGCGCTCGACAGCTCCCTGCCCGGCCAGACCCGGGCGGTCATCTCCGAGGATGTCTTCAGCCATGACGGAACCCGGCTGCTCATCCCGCGCGGCGCCCGCCTCATCGGTCGCTACCGGGCCGGGGCCGAGATTGGCGCACGCCGCGTGACCATCGCTTGGGACCGGATCCTCCTGCCGTCGAACCAGGCGATCACGATCAGCGCCTTCGGCGGCGACTCCCTCGGGCGCTCCGGCGTCACCGGTCGGGTCGATACGCGCTTCGCCAAGCGCTTCGGCTCTGCTGCCCTGATCTCGATCCTCTCGGCCGCCCCGCGCATGGCTGCGGGCCAGGTCGGCGACGAGAATGCCGCCAGCGTCCTCGAGGATATTGGCGGTGATCTCAGCGATGCGACCGACAGCGTCATCGGTGACTACCTCTCCCTCGGGCCGGTCATCCGGGTCGACCCCGGTGCACGTGTCACCGTGATGGTCGACCGCGACCTGGAGATCTTCTGAGCCATGACCCTTTCCTACCTTCAAACTTCGCTCGACCGGCTGCAGGACGCAGGCAGAGAGGACGTGATCGAGATCTGCATCAACCCCGACGGCAGCTGCTGGGGAGAGTTCCAGGGCGATCGCTTCATGCAAGCGCTGGACCAGCGGCTCAGCCCGACCGAGCTGCGCGACCTCGGCAACCAGATCGCGTCGTCGGCGAACACCACCATGAGCAAGGATCGGCCCATCATCTCGGTCTCCATTGCCTACAAAAATCGCCCGATCCGGGCCCAGGTCGTGACCCCGCCCGCCGTGCTGTCGGGGATGTCGATCTCGCTCAGGTTTTTCTCCAGTCTGCCGCTCGAGCGGATCGAGCTCGGCTTCCTCTATGGCAAGGAGCGCCGGCTCGAGCTTCTGCGCCAGGAGAAGACCCGGGCCCTGCGCAACCTCGTCGCCGAGGGCGACATCCACGCCGCCCTCGCCTTCTGTGTCGAGAACAAGCTCAACATGATCGTCTCCGGGGGCACCTCGACCGGCAAGACGGTCGCCGCCCGCAAGATCCTCTCCCAAGTGGGCGCCGAGGAGCGGGTGGTCACGATCGAGGATGCCGCCGAGTTGCTGCCCGTCCAGCCCAACGCCGTCACGCTCATCGCCAACCGCGATGCACCCTTCCAGACGGCCGATGTGCTCCTGACCGCCACCCTGCGCATGCGGCCCGACCGGATCGTCCTCGGCGAGGTGCGCGGCAAGGAGGCAATGACCTTCCTCGAGGCGATCAACACCGGCCATGGCGGCTCGATGACCACGCTCCACGCCGAGACGCCCCAGCTGGCGGTCCAGCGCCTCGCCATCGCCGCCCTCAAGACCGAGATCCCGATGACCTACCGCGACATGATCCACTACATCAAGAACTCTATCGACGTGATCATCCAGGCCGGCCGCCACGAGGGTGCCCGCGGCATCACCGAGTTCTACCTGCCCGGAACCGAACCCAGCGGAGGCAAGACCCATGAAGCAGTTTGAGTACGACATCGTCTTCTTCGAGGTGAGGAAACGGAAGGATTACGCCGAGATGCGGCGCGGCCTCAACGTACATGGGGCGAATGGGTGGGAAGTGATTTCAGTGGAGCCCAGCGGTGAGGGATACACACTTTTCCTGAAGCGAGAGATCGAGGAGCGCCAAGAAGAGACCACGCCATGATCCGTACGACCGCCCTGCCCTGCCTGTTCATCCTCATCTCGGCGCTCGCAGCTGACGCCGAAAGCAACTTTGCCCCGACGTTCGGAGACCAAGCTGAAATGTGTCCGGACCAACCGGATGAGCCACAGTGGATGCGAGAACTGCCTGTTCGCGACGCGCACAAGCGGCTGCTGGTCCAGCAGATCTATCGGGCAGAGAGCATGCAGCGCATCGTCGACGCGCAGGACTGCGGCTGCCCCACGCGCTATCCACCATGGGACGCGGTAGAGGCCCTCTACTTTGAAGGCTACGCGGCTGCCGAATACCGGGAAGTCCTCGAGGTGACCTCGGCGCATCGACGCAAGGCAAACGCGCTTCGCCTGGCAGCGATGGCGATCTGCCGGGCGGCCGGGAACTGGTAAGGCCAAGCTCCCATGACCATCGTCGCCTATATCGTGGAAACTGCCGAAAGCTACCTCGAGACCGCCGCGGAAACGCAATTCGGAGCCGTTGCCGCGACCGTCGGGACCATGCTCGTGCTGGGCACGACCCTCGTGGTCATGCTGGTCTGTCTCAACATGATCTACCAGGTGCGCTCTATGGATGGCCGATCGGCTTTCTGGCTTGCGGCAAAGATCGGGCTCATAGGTGTTTTCGCGACCAACTGGGTGCAGTTCAATGCGCTGTCTGCGGCGATCCTCAGCGGGATCGACAGCATCGCGGGCTCGCTGGTCGCCTCTGTCGGAGGTGGCACGCCGGGACCTTCGGGGACGTTCGCGGAGGAGTTCGATCAGCTCATCGAGGCGCTCGGAGACTACCTGAATGCGGCCGGCGCCGAGCTGAACTGGATGGCAGGTGCGATGCTGGACACGCTCGGAATCCTGTTGCTTGCGATCCTGGGCGGTCTCGCCGCCTTCATCGTCGTCGCCTCCCGGCTGATGATCACCCTGCTGATCAGCATGGCCCCGGTAATGATCTTCCTCACCCTCTTCGAGGTCACCAAGGATTACTTCGCGCGTTGGCTCTCGGCGCTCATCTCCTTCGCCATCTACCCGATCGTGATCGCAGGCGTCTTCGCCACCATCACTGGGGTGTCGCGCGCGCTCCTTGCGGAGCTGGGCGACCCCGAAGGCGCATCGAACATCGGTGCCCTCCTCCCGTTCTTCATGATGGTGCTCATGGCCAAAGGCTTTCTCTGCGCGACGCCCTTCATTGTCCGGTCGATCTCCGGGAACATCATGATGCCGGCCCTGTCTGCTGGCCTGGGGGGTGGGTACGCCTTCGCCCGCGGGCTCTCAGGAAGCCGACAGGTCTACAATCGCTATGTCGTGGGCAGTGCGAGTGGCGTTGAGTACGCTGCGCTCAGAACGCGGCAAATGCTCGGGGTTCAGGCGTTACCAGTTCGACAAGAGTCGCCGGGTGCATCTGCGCCGAACGCGGCCAATAACTCTCCCGGAGTCGGTCGTCAAATGTTGGCGCAGTTGGCTAGGCTTGGGCGGTTGGGTAGGCGGTAGCCCGTACGCCCCCGCCCAGAAGGTTTATTATGTAATATATTGGCAGTATCAATCAGCTTTCCTTCGCTAATCAGCAATCCAAGCTTGACCTTCCAGTTGCTGGAAGCCCCATCTTAGGAATTGGCATCATTTCGGAGGGCTAGAGCATGATACAGGTAACAGAACCGCACCCGCGAGAGCGGTCATCCGATCAGGCCAAGGATCCAGTTTGCGGCATGTCCGTCACTATGTCTCCGCAGGCCCGTCAGGCGGATTATGACGGTGAAACCTTCTACTTCTGCTCCGATAAGTGCCAGACCAGGTTCGAGGCCGATCCGATCTACTATGCCTCAGGTACGGCATCGGATCACAGCATGACCCCGAAAGCCGGAACTCAGTACACCTGCCCAATGCACCCCGAGATAGTTCGTGACGAGCCCGGCGCCTGTCCGATCTGCGGCATGGCGCTTGAACCGATGGTGCCGTCGGATGAACCCAGCGAAGAACTGACCGACTTTACCCGCCGGATGTGGATCAGTGCCGCCGCAGCCGTTCCTCTGGTTATCCTGACTATGGGGGAGCTGGTCGGTTTGCCGGTCCGGGACTTGATCGGACATCGGCTGGCGACATACATCGAGTTCCTGCTGGCGACGCCTATCGTGTTGTGGGCAGCGAAGCCGTTTTTCGTGCGGGGATGGGCGTCGATCGTGAACCGCTCGCCCAACATGTGGACGCTGATCGCGCTTGGTGTCGGCGCGGCCTACATCTATTCGCTGGTCGCCACATTCCTTCCGGGCGTGTTTCCGGAGGCTTACCGGATGGGCGCGGGAGTCGGCACCTATTTTGAAGCCGCCGTCGTTATCATCACTCTGATTTTCGTCGGACAGGTTTTGGAATTGCGGGCGCGGGAACGGACCGGCGATGCCATCCGGGCACTGCTCGATCTGGCCCCGAAAACGGCGCGGCGCATCCTGCCCGACGGCACGGAATATGACGCGCCGCTGGAAAACATTGTGGAGGGCGACCGGTTGCGGGTGCGCCCCGGCGACGCGGTCCCCGTCGATGCCAAGGTCGTCGACGGCACGTCATCCATCGACGAGAGCATGATCACTGGCGAGCCGTTGCCGGTCGAAAAAGGTCCGGGCGATACGGTCACTGGCGGCACAATCAATAAGAACGGCTCCCTTGTCATAGAAGCCGCTCGTGTAGGTGCCGACACGATGCTGAGCCAGATCGTCGAGATGGTCGCGAACGCGCGGCGATCCCGCGCACCGATCCAGGGGCTTGCGGACAAGGTTTCTTCCTATTTCGTGCCGACCGTTGTCGTGGTCGCCATCCTTTCCTTCGCCGCTTGGCTCGGCTTCGGGCCCGAACCTGCGCTCGTCTTTGCCATCGCCTCGGCGGTGTCAGTGCTGATCATCGCCTGCCCCTGTGCATTGGGCCTTGCGACGCCGATCTCGATCACGACGGCTGCAGGGCGCGGTGCACAGGCGGGTGTCCTGATCAAGGATGCCGAAGCGCTGGAACGCATGGCCAAGGTCGATACGCTGATCGTCGATAAGACCGGCACCCTGACCGAAGGCAAGCCGAAGCTGACCGATGTGAACGCTCTGGGCGACGAGACCGAAGAAACCATTCTGAGCCTCGCGGCTGCCTTGGAAAAAGGCTCTGAGCACCCGCTGGCAGAGGCCATCGTCGAAGGCGCGAAAGAGAGAGGTATCAAAGTCGGCAATGCCGAGAACTTCGAAGCCGTGACCGGCAAGGGTGTGAGCGGAACCGTCTCGGGCCACGCCGTCGCGCTTGGTAACACCGCGATGATGCGCGACATGTCCCTCGACACCTCCGCAGCAGAGGAGGCGGCAGACGTTCTGCGCAGCGAAGGCAAGACGGCCATGTTCGTGGCCATAGAAGGAAAACTGTCCGGCATCGTCGCCGTCGCCGACCCGATCAAGGAAACGACGGCCGAGGTCATCAAGGAACTGCACGAGGCGGGCCTGCGGATAATCATGGCTACGGGGGATAACGAACGCACTGCAAGGGCCGTGGCGCAGCTCCTCGGCATCGACGAGGTCCGGGCTGGAGTTCTGCCGGAAGACAAGAAGGCGCTGGTGGACGAGCTGCACGCGAATGGCAAAAAGGTCGCCATGGCCGGCGATGGTGTCAACGATGCACCGGCTCTGGCCGCAGCGGACGTCGGCCTGGCCATGGGCACGGGTGCGGACGTGGCGGTTGAAAGCGCGGGCATCACTCTCTTGAGCGGCGATCTGAACGGTATCGTCAAGGCACGGACGCTGGCCGTGGCGACGATCGGTAACATACGCCAGAACCTGTTCTGGGCCTTTGCCTACAACACGCTCGGTGTGCCCTTAGCTGCGGGCGTGCTCTACCCGGCATTCGGGCTGTTGATGTCGCCCATGTTCGCCGCCGCCGCAATGAGCCTCTCGTCGGTCTCGGTCATCGCGAACGCGCTCAGACTACGGCGATTGAGGCTTTAGACGATCCGCGTATTGAACGTGAAGCTGGACGATACTTCCATTTCAGCAAAACGTGTGTTGCTGCATGAGGTTGCTGACCTTTGCCACTGGAAGCGTTCACTGAGAAAGCCGGAAAGACGAGCGCAAGGGCGCATGTGCAGGTTATCAGGAAATTCATAATGCTCGGCTACCTCCGTAGCGCTTGATTTAATTGCCTCAAAGCGTTGGGGCCGGGCATGTACGCCTCGGCCCCAAGGTCAGTCTTCACTTCATCTGCGTGACAGTAAGCTTGCCCTTGACCCGGTCGGCAACAAACTCGATGTCCTGACCTTCTGCCATCTTGGCCATTATCGCTTCGTCCGCGCGGAATACCATCGTCATCGCGGGCATATCGAGGTTGACCAGAGGGCCGTGGATGATTGTGACCTTGCCGGCCTTGGCGTCGATCTTCTTTATGGTCCCGCTCGTGTATTCCACGTCAGCCTGAGCTATCTGGTCCCCCACCGAGACCGCACGGTGCATGCCGGATTCGTAGTGACCCGGGATCAGGCACGCGGCTTCGAACGTACCAGCATTCGCGAACGTCCAGACGACCTCGCCCGTGGCACCCGGATCAAGACGGATACGGTTCGGGTCGTCGTGTTCCATGTCCATCTTGGCCATTTCGATCTTGTGCTCGGCGTTATTTTCCAGCGTGTCGAGAACAAACTCGTGTTCCAGCTCACCCTTGTTCGTGATGTTGAAGCGTATGGTTTCACCCTGCTTGATGGTCATCTCCTCACTCTCGATCAGCATTTCGCCTTCGTCGTTTTCAAGCAGGGTTACATCAATCGTCCGGTCGACTTTTGCCGTATGGCCGGGCATACCGACGGCCATTTTGGCATGACCAACGTCAGCGAAAGCCCCCGTTGAAGCGAAAAGGACGAGAGAGGTGCTCAGAAGAAGTTTTTTCATTTGGTTTTCCTTTAGGTTTGGTTTGGTTGGAGTCGACGAAGGGCCGTTCAGCCCTTCGAGTTTGGTTTTGGTGTGAGAATGGTCTTGGGACTGTTGTTCGAGGCGAACTCGGGCAATTCGCCAGTCCATTCGTAGGCCATCTCGCCCGGAGGATTTTCGTACCAGCCGGGATCGGAGTAATCGTCCGCGTCGATGCCGTCCCGCACCTTTACGACCGAAAACATGCCGCCCATCTCGATGGGGCCGTAGGGCCCCCAACCCGTCATCATCGGGATCGTGTTGTCAGGCAGCGGCATTTCCATTTTCGCCATGTCCCCCATGCCGGACATGCCCATGGGCATGTATTCCGGCTGGAACTGACGGATCTTCTGGGTCAGCGGCTTCTTGTTGACCCCGATGAACGTCGGCACATCGTGACCCATGGCATTCATCGTGTGGTGCGACTTGTGGCAGTGAATCGCCCAGTCACCCAGATGGTCTGCGACGAACTCATAGGCGCGCATCGCGCCCACGGGGATGTCGATGCTGACCTCCGGCCATTGCGCTTCTGGCGGCACCCAGCCACCATCCGTGCAGGTGACCTTGAAGTCATAGCCGTGCATGTGGATCGGGTGGTTTGTCATCGTGAGGTTGCCGACGCGTACTCGCACCTTGTCGCCCTTGTTCACGACCAGCGGATCGATGTCGGGGAAGATCCGACTGTTCCACGTCCACAGGTTGAAGTCCGTCATCGTCATGATGCGGGGCACGTATGTGCCGGGATCGATGTCAAAGGCATTCAGCATGATCAGAAAATCGCGATCCACCGGCATGAAGGTGGGATCCTTGGGATGGACCACGAACATACCCATCATCCCCATCGCCATCTGCGCCATTTCGTCGCCATGGGGGTGGTACATGAACGTGCCGGACTTCACCAAGTCGAATTCGTAGACAAACGTTTTCCCTGGCGGGATGCTGGGATGACTTAACCCGGAGACCCCATCCATGCCCGAGGGCAGGATGAGCCCGTGCCAATGCACCGTGGTGCCTTCCGGCAGCTTGTTGGTAACGTAGATGCGGACCCGGTCGCCTTCGACTGCTTCGATCGTTGGACCGGTGGACTGGCCGTTGTAACCCCACAAATGCGCGATCATGCCGTCTGCAAGTTCGCGCTCTACCGGTTCGGCCAAGAGGTGAAATTCCTTGACCCCGTTGTTCATCCGGTGCGGCAGGGTCCACCCGTTCAGCGTGACCACAGGTGTGTAGTCCGGTCCTGACGACGGACGCGCCGTAATCGCCGTTGCAGCACTGTCCATCTGCGCGGCTTCGGGTAGGCCCATATTCAGGGTTTGACCCCAGGCTTTTGAAGAGATCAACGTTGCGCCTGCGGCACCGGCTCCGAGTAATTGACGTCTATTCAACATGTCAGTTCCTTTCAGTGTCCTGCGCCGCCACCGGCGGCAAGCGTTGCGCCATCTCCACCAGCACCATCACCGCCTTCGCCGCCGCCATAGATCGCGGCGGTCAGATCGGCCTGTGCCATATAGAATTCGCGTTTTGCATTTGCCGCTTCCAGGGATGCGCCAAGTTTCTCGCGCACATCAGTCAGCAACTCGAAAGTGTTGGTGATCATGCCGTTGTAGGACAGCAAACCCTCTTCTTCGACGGTGGTGCGTAGCGGCACCAGAACGTCGCGGTAGTGGCGTGCGATTTTGTATGCGGCATGATAAGAGGCTTCAGCACCGCGCGCTTCAGACCGGACGTTCACGGCCTTCTCTGCGAGCACGTTGGCCGCTTGAAGATAAGTCAACTCCGCTTTGCGCATCCGGGCCTTGCCGGTGTCGTAGATCGGGATCGCGAACTCCACTTCCACCTGAGGTAAAGCCTTGGTTTCAATGTCGCCATTGCCGCCAACTTCACGCTCGAACTCGGCTCCAGCAACGATCTCCAGATCGCTGACAATGCGGGTCTGATCGGTCAGTCCAAACGCCTTGGCCTGCGCTTCCAGGCCAAGTTTGGCAACACGCAGATCCACCCGGTTTCTTAGCGCCTTGGCCTCGATGTCGGTCACACGGCCGACAGAACGCGGCAGTGCAGGAAGTGCATCTGGCACATAGTAATCGACTTCGGTGCCCCAGAGGCCCATCAACCTGGTCAAAGTCTCCTTGGACCGAGTGGCGTTCAATCGTGCCTGTGCAAGTTGCCCCGCCAGTTCGGCATTGAATGCCTGTTCGCGGGCCTGCCCAGCTTTGTTGAGTGCGCCGGTCTCGCCCAACCTCATCGCCAGTTCAGAGCCGGCGTCAGAGGTCGCTTTCGCGCGCCGCAGATAGCTCACTGCCTCGAAGGCGGCGACTGCATCGACCCATGCCTTTCGCGTCTGATTGGCCAGCGCAAGTGTGTCGTTCACGGCATTGAGCTGAGCCTGCCGGAAGCTTGCATCAGCAATGGCCATGCGCTGTTTGCGCGTGGTGGCATCGAGGACGTTCGACCGGATCAGCCCTTCGATCGCTCTGTAGGCACCGAGCTCAGGCGCACCGATTCCCAAAACACCAATTGATACGATCGGGTTTTCCGGCGTCGATTGCTGCCAAGCCTCAGCGGCCGACAGGCCAACATTGGCGTAAGACGCTTGCAGACCTTTATTGTTCAGGAGCGCGACCTGAACGGCGGTGTCCGCCGAAATGGTCTTGCGATGCACCATCGCATGCACCTGCTCTTTCAAAGCCTCGTTTTCGGCCTGGGTTTCGGCGAAGGCCGTCCGTTTGCCGATGGCCGGTGTGACTTGGCTGGAAATGTTGGCGAAGCCGGCTTTCGGTTCCGTGTAGATGCCCGGTACAGCGGTTGCGCAGGCACCCAAAATTAGCGGAAAGCCGAATAGCAGAGGAAATTTCGATAGCCGCATCAGTTGCCCTCCGTCTGCTCTTGATTGACGGAACGCCAATCACGGGGACCCGTCGGACCACGATAGGTGTAGCCAGCCAATGGATCTTGATAGCTGATCGGAGACGAAACGGTCGCGTTGACGACAGCCTGTTGTGTCGCAACGGAGAGCAAAGGGGTAGGCTCATAGGCGCATGCGCCAAGCCCGAGGGCCGAAGCCCCCATAAGTAGATGAATTTTCATGAAGGTAACCTGATTGATGAACGATGTCTCACGCAGAGTCTGCGCAAGGCTCACACCCGGATTGGGCGCCGTTTCAGATCAGGAATCGAGGGGGCCGCAGAAACCCTGATGTTTCGACGGAATGCGTCTGACCGCTCAGAGTCATATATTCTTTCGCAGCAATAGGATCCGGGAATACCAAGTCTGCGTCTGGAATGACGACAGAAATGCATATTCCGTTACAACACTGAGTTGATTGATGCTCTGTTTCACCAATGTCGGAGGATATGTCATCCACGTCAACTGTCGCCGGGTGTTTCATGTGGTCGGCGTGGATATCAGTTCCCTGACCAACTGTCGGTTCGCTGAGAAGGGCGCTGATCGATCCAGAATGCTGACCATCATGCATTTCCGAGGCCGCGTGTGCCGCAGAAGGTGGAGACAGAGCCAATGCCAACGCAAAAGCGAAGCAAGTGAGGAATTTCACCCATACCGAAGTGGCGACACGCATTCTCATGAACGGAAACTTGGACGTTTTGACAAATTAGTCAACGCTTACAGCGCGGGAAGGTTTGGCACATTCTAGCGAGGCAGGCGAATTCTCGCTGCGAGCGCTCAAAACTGTTGCGCAATAGATACATAGCAACGTTCACCAGTCAGACAGAAGACGCGAAAATGGTAGTGAGTACTTCAGTAATGACTGGAAGTGCCGGGACTAACTCAGTCTTTGCGATCCGTAGCCCGCATCGTGAATCGCTGCCTTCAGAGCGCTTTCATCCAATGCGCTATCTACCTCGACGGAACGCGCAGTCAGGTCACAGGTGACAGTCGCGTGTGGGTCTATCGTCACAATGGCCTTCTCTATCGACGCGGTGCAATGTCCGCAGTTCATGTCCGGCACGCTGAACCTGATCATCACGATCTCCTTCTTACTGCTGCCATCTAGGCCGTCCCCCTATGGGAAGGTCAATGCCCGAAAAAATTCCTCGATGCATCTGTTGACCTTCCAGCGAATGGAACCCTTATCTCTCGGAGGACCAGGATCAGGAGTCACCCATGTCGGATTCGCATACCCTTCGACTTTCCCTGCAGAACATGTCCTGCGCCTCTTGCGTCGGGCGGGTGGAGCGTGGGCTTTCCGGCCTGCCGGGCGTCAGCGACGTTCGAGTCAACCTCGCCAGCGAAACCGCTCAGGCGCAGATCGACGCGCCAGAGCGCATTTCGAACATCGTCGAAAAGCTGGAAGAGATTGGCTATCCGGCCCGTAAGCAGAGCACTCGCCTGAACGTAGCCTCCATGTCCTGCGCGTCCTGCGTCGGTCGGGTGGACAAGGCTTTGGCGGCGATGCCAGGCGTGCTGGCCGTGAACGTCAATCTGGCCTCGGAAACTGCGACGGTAACGTATCTCGAAGGCGCGGTTGCGGTTGCAGACCTGCTGAAGGCGGCGGGTGACGCAGGCTATCCCGCGACCTTGCCGCAGGACAGAGAGGCGGAAGACACGAGTGTCCGGAAGGATGAAGAGGCGCGGATGCTGGCCCGCAGGACCGCCCTGGCGGCGGCCCTCACCCTGCCGGTGTTTCTGCTGGAAATGGGCGCGCATCTGATCCCCGGCATGCATGGTCTGATCGGCGACACGATCGGCCATCGAGCAAGCTGGCTGATCCAGTTCGTCCTGACCACGGTGGTTCTGCTCTGGCCGGGGCGCAGCTTCTACACGCGCGGGTTTCCAGCCCTGCTCAAGCGTGCGCCGGACATGAACAGCCTTGTCGCGGTCGGCACTTCTGCCGCCTATCTCTATTCTCTCGTGGCGCTATTCGCGCCCGCGCTGCTGCCCGAACGGTCGCGTGCCGTCTATTTCGAGGCGGCGGCGGTCATCATCGTGCTAATCCTGCTGGGCCGGTGGCTGGAGGCGCGCGCCAAGGGCCGCACCGGCGCAGCGATCCAGAAGCTGCTGGGCCTTCAGGCCAAGACCGCCCGCGTGCTGGTGGACGGAGAGCCTGAGGACGTGGCCATCGAGCGCATCGCCGCGGGCGACATCCTGCTCGTGCGCCCCGGAGAGCGGATTGCCGTGGACGGTGAAGTGACCGTAGGCAGCGCCCGCGTCGATGAGAGCATGATCACCGGCGAGCCGGTGCCTGTCGCCAAGTTGGTGGGCGATCCCGTCACCGGCGGGACCGTCAACGGTTCCGGTGCCTTCCAGTTCCGTGCGACACGCGTGGGAGCGGATACGACGCTGGCGCAAATCATCCGCATGGTCGAAGAGGCGCAGAGCGCCAAGCTGCCGATCCAGGGGCTGGTCGACCGGATCACCCTGTTGTTCGTGCCGGCGGTCATGGCGCTGGCGCTGCTTACGGTTATCGTCTGGCTGCTGGTCGGCCCCTCGCCCGCCCTGTCCTATGCCCTCGTTGCGGGTGTATCCGTGCTGATCATCGCATGCCCTTGCGCGATGGGGCTGGCCACGCCGACCTCGATCATGGTCGGCACCGGCCGTGCCGCTGAAATGGGCGTGCTGTTCCGCAAGGGCGATGCGCTGCAACAGCTTTCGACAGTGGATGTGGTGGCGCTGGACAAGACCGGCACGGTGACCGAAGGGCGCCCCGAACTGACCGATCTGGTGCTGGCCGACGGCTTTGAACGGGCCGAGGTGCTGGCCCTGGTCGCGGCGGTCGAGGCGCAGTCGGAACACCCTATCGCCGAGGCCATTCTGCGGGCGGCGGAAGCCGAGACGGTCACTCGACACGACGCGCGGAACTTCACCTCCATCACGGGCCACGGTGTCCGGGCCGAGGTCGCAGGCCGCGACGTGCTGGTGGGGGCCGACCGTCTGATGACGCGCGAAGGGGTGGACATCGGCGCGTTGGCCGACGCCGAGCGCCGCCTGGCTGAACAGGGCCGCACCGCGCTTTATGCCGCCATCGACGGGCGGGTGGCCGCCGTCATCGCCGTGGCCGATCCGGTAAAGCCGTCCAGCGCGGCGGCCATCCGGGCGTTGCACGATCTGGGCCTGAAGGTCGCCATGATCACCGGCGACAAGCGAGAGACGGCAGAGGCCATCGGCCGCGAGACCGGCATCGACCATGTGATCGCGGGCGTGTTGCCCGATGGCAAGGTGGCGGCATTGGACGATCTGCGCGGCCCGAGCCAGCACATCGCCTTTGTCGGCGACGGCATCAACGATGCGCTCGCGCTTGCTCATGCGGACGTGGGCATCAGCATTGGCACCGGCACCGACGTCGCCATCGAATCCGCCGATGTGGTGCTAATGTCGGGCGATTTGCGCGGCGTGGTCAACGCGCTGGAAGTGTCGCGGCGTACGATGCGCAACATCCGCCAGAACCTGTTCTGGGCCTTCGGCTATAACGTGGCCCTCATTCCGGTGGCGGCGGGGCTGCTCTACCCGGTGTCGGGCCTGCTGCTGTCGCCGGTGCTGGCGGCTGGGGCAATGGCGCTCAGCTCGGTCTTCGTACTGACGAACGCGCTGCGCCTGCGCCGCGTCCGCCCGGCGATGCAGGAACAGGCGCAACCCGGCTCTGCCGCCAACCTGTCACCAGTCCCGGCTGAATAAGCTCAAGGAGGAAACTATCATGAACATCGGAGACGTGGCCGACATGTCCGGCCTTCCCGCGAAGACCATTCGCTACTACGAGGACATCGGGCTGGTCGAGCCGCTGCGCAGTGCCAACGGTTATCGCAGCTTTCGGCAGAGCGACGTCCACAAGCTGGCGTTTCTCGGCCGGGCGCGCGCCTTGGGCTTCACCATCGAGGACTGCCGGAGCCTGCTGAAACTCTATGCCGACACCGACCGCGCCAGCGCCGAGGTCAAGCAGATCGCCGAAGAACACCTCGACCGGATCGACCGGAAAATCGCAGAACTGACCGAGATGCGCGCGACGCTGTCGCACCTTGTCGATGCCTGCGCTGGCGATCACAGGCCTGATTGTCCGATTCTCGCAGATCTGGCTATGGAAGAGGATAAGACCCGGACCGCCAGGGCAGCGGATTAAGATATGTCCCGCAGCGGGCAGCGCCACCCATAAGGTGCGACTGGCTGCAGCTTTTTCGGAACATTCCAGCGCGGGAAAGTTGTTCCACCTCTATACTTCACGATTTCGAGAGAGGACAACTTCATGTCATATGGCCGCTTTTTCGCGATGATCGCCACATCTACCGTCGTCATGTTCGGTCTGATGTATCTCAATACCTACCTCTGGACGCATGTGTTCTGGTCGGAAACGCGGGTCTACATGGCTCTCCTGATGGGTGCCACCATGGCGATCATCATGCTGGGCTTCATGCTGTCGATGTATTCCAGCAAGACGGCTAACGCCGCCATCTTCATCGGTGCCGCTGTGGTCTTTGCCGCCTCGCTCTGGCTGGTCCGCAGCCAGGTGACGGTGGGCGACACCAGCTACATGCGGGCAATGATCCCGCACCACTCGATCGCGATCATGACCTCCAGCCGCGCCGATATCTCGGACCCGCGCGTGCGCAAGTTGGCGGATGAGATCATCTATGCGCAGGACAAGGAAATCGCCGAGATGCGTTATCTGGTGAACGATATCGACGCCAATGGTGACAGTCCGGCACAGTCAGAAAGCGGACCGGCGCAGATCGTGAGCCTTGACGAGGCGCTGTCCACGGCGGAGATCACCATTCTCGATCTTGAATTCCTGACCCGGGAGGACATCGCACAACTCTTCCCGGACGGCGCGGCGTGCACGTTCACCTACACCACCACAAGCAGGCCTGCGCTGGCGGTGGGCCGCATCGACGGTGGGAGTGTAGCTCTCGCCAAGATCAGCGGCGATCTGGTGCGGCTGGAGGCTGGCGACGCCGGAAGCACTTGGGGCAAGGAAGGCATGACAGTGGCGTTGAGCGCGCCGAGCGGAACCGGCACATTGGCCGCAAATAGTGGCGAAATGCAGGACGCCGATTTCGTTCTCGAACTTGGGCCCGGTCTGCGTGCAGGGTATCGCGGACATTACGGTTGCGGTGCCTGAACCAGAAACTGGAGGAAACACCATACCGAAAGACGCATCGAAAACAGCCCAACTCTACCGGATGGTCATGCTGGATCACCTTTGCCCTTATGGTCTCAAGTCCAAAGACCTGCTCGAACGGGAAGGGTACGAGGTCGAGGATCACCACCTGACGACACGCGAGGAAACTGATGCTTTCATGGAAAATCACGGGGTCGAGACCACGCCGCAGACCTGGATCGGCGACAAGCGCATCGGCGGCTATGACGATCTGCGGGTCCATTTCGGCCTTGACGCACCGGAAAGCGAACGCTCGGATACCTCCTATCAACCGGTGATCGCGATCTTTGCCGTCGCGTTTTTGATGGCGCTCGGCTTGTCATGGTACAGCTTTGGAACCATCCTCAGCCTGCGCGCGCTGGAATGGTTCATCTCGATCTCGATGTGCTTGCTTGCAGTGCAGAAACTTCAGGATGTCGAAAGCTTTTCGACCATGTTCCTAAATTACGACCTGCTGGCGCACCGCTGGGTGCGCTACGGCTATCTCTATCCCTTCGGAGAGGCCTTCGCCGGTATCCTCATGGTCGCAGGGGCGCTCACCTGGCTGTCGGCACCCGTGGCCTTGTTCATCGGCACCGTCGGCGCGGTTTCGGTCTTCAAGGCGGTCTATATCGACAAGCGCGAGCTGAAATGCGCCTGCGTCGGGGGCGACAGCAAGGTGCCGCTCGGTTTTGTCTCGCTCACCGAGAACCTGATGATGATGGTCATGGGTATCTGGATGCCGATCCGGGTCTACCTGATCGGCTGACGGCACCGCGACCTCTACAGAGGCGCGGCGTGGATGACATTGATTGGCGGAGATAATCCCTACACTGCAGCCATCGCACCTAGAGCTGGTTCGAGATTCGTCACCCGATCGTCGCGAGAAAGGGAAACGTCCCCAGCAGCCAATAGGCAAACCGTGACAATTGCCCGGTCATGATGGCAACTCCCATGATGATCATGGCAACACCCGCGCCCTTGTAGAGCCAGCGACCGGCTTTGCCGATCTGCCTTACCCGCGCGGCGATGGCGTCGGTGAAGAGCGCGGCCAGCAGGAAAGGCACCCCCAGTCCAGCGGAATAGATCGACAGCAGCCAGATGCCGTCCGACATGCCGCCGGAGGTCGAACTGAGCGTCAGGATTGCGCCGAGGATCGGACCGATGCAAGGTGTCCAGCCAAAGGCGAAGGCCAGTCCCAGCACGTAGGCCCCAAACGGGCGACCGCCGGGAATGTCGAGATTGAAACGGGTATCGCGCGAGAACGCATTGAGACGAAAGACACCCAGCATGACCAGTCCGAACAGAATGATGATCGCGCCGCCGAGATAGTTCAGCTCGGTGCGCCATGTCAGCAGCAGGGATCCGAGCGCGCTGGCCCCGGCCCCGAGGGCGACGAAGACCGTCGAAAAGCCCAGGACAAAGCAGGCACTCAACCCGAGCGCCCCGGCGCGCGCCCGCAAGCCGACCGACCGCGTCGTGCGCAAATCTGGTTGCCCTGCGATGTAGGATACGTAGCCCGGCACCAGCGGCAGGACGCAGGGTGACAGGAACGAGATGGCTCCCGCCAGAAACGCCGCGAAGATGCCGATGCCGGAAATATCCATCATACATCACGATCGTTGTTGAAAGGCCGCCAGACCCACCAGAACGCGACCAGCGGTATCACGATCCATTGCAACACAGGTGACAGGCCCGCATCGAGGATCGGAATGATCGGCATCAGGTCCGAATAGGCCCAGGCCGCGCGGATCACGATGTTGAGCCATTCGCTGAACAGCGTGTATCCGAGCCCGAACACCACCGTCAGGACGGTCACAGACCGCCGCGTCGAGGCGACCAGGGGCCAGCCCCGGCCCGACAGCATGAGGGCAAGCATCAGCGCGCTCATGGCGATCAGGATATCGCCACCCGTGCAATGGACGGCTGCGAAGACAATCTCACCCCAAGTGCCCTCGTTCCAGATCGTGTAGAGCGGCATATGCGCGAACTCCCAGATCAAGTTGGCCGGGATGATCACCGCAAAATACCGACGCAGAGCTGTCAGGGAAACTCCGTCTGTCGAGGACAGCCTGACGCCAGTCGCGACGACACTCATTGAAACACACCTGTCAGCCGGTCCCACCAGCTGGGCTCCCGGCGTCGATGCTGGGCGTTGTTGATCAACTCGCTGACATGGAGGATCAGGTTCACGTTCTTGAAGTCCATGCCATGGAATTTTGCGGCGAACCGACCGCCGATATCCACGACATGGGTGACAGCTCCGTGCATCATCATGTCGCTGTCGGCGGTCATCGTGAACTCCAGCCCATACTCCCGCGCCAGAAGGCGCGTCGTGTCTTCAGCCTGATCGGGCTGCTTGGTCAAAATGACCCAGTTGCTTTGATCGAGCCCATGCCGATCCGCGTAATCGCGCAGCACGTCCGGCGTGTCGTTCACCGGATCGGTCGTGATCGAGATGAACTGCACCAGATCCTTCATCGGCCCGTCGTTGATCGAGGCCTGAATGGCCGCGATCTTTTGGGAGTGGAGCGGGCAGACATCCGGGCAGTTGGCGTAGATGAAGTGCAGGATGACCACCTTGTCGCTAAAATCCGACAGGCGCACGGGATTCCCCTCGGAATCCTGCAGCTCGAAACCCGGAGCCTGCGCTGCATCGATGGCCTGGAAGTAGGGCTCCATCTCGAACATGCGCGCATCCAGGTTCTCACCGGGATGATCGGCTAAAGCTGGAGAGGAAATCGTACCCGCAAGTATCGCCAAAGCGGCGCGTCGTGTCAGTGCTGTCAATTCTTGAATCCTTCAAAATTTATGCCTGTCGATCCGTAGACCGACAGGCATTTTCGGCAGTTTAGCCGTCAGAATTTGGCGAAGGCATCATGCCGCCGTCCATGTTCTCGGTCATGGACGCCATCATCTCGGTGCAGGCTTCCATCATGGGCTTCATTTCGGTCATCATCTTCATCATGCCCATCATGTCGCCGTCCATCATGCCGCCTTGCATGGCAGCCTCATTCTGCATCATCTCGCCTGTTTCGGGCGTCGCCTGTTCCTGGGCACTGACGGCAAACGCACTTGCGGTAAGGGCCGTTGCGACGACGAAGGTTTTAAATGCTTTTCTCATGGTTTTCTCCTTGGGTTGGTTGGTCGTGTGGTTATTGAAAGAGCTCAGTCGGGAGACGCCCCCTCCGGCGATTTGGAACAGCCCTTGCCGGACCCGCCCTTCATGCACAGACCGAGACCGCACATCACGGCGCAGGGGGCCAGCGAGACCAGAACAGGCGCGAGCCCGATCGCGGTGAGCCATCCCCAGTTCAGGGCCATGCCGCCCGCAATCACGGTGGCCGCGCCGACGATAAGCAATCGCCTGCGCGTCAACCACGGAGGCCTGTTGCCAGCACTGGAAATGCCTGAAGTGGTTGCGTCGCTGGATGGTATTATGTCGGTCATCAGAAAAATCCTTTCGATGTTAGTGAGATAGTCATTCCAGCAACTGGAGGGTCAAGGGTGAGGGAACGTCTTCTGGGGCACTCATTCGATAAATCCGCGCAGAAAGGACACCATTTCGGGGTCGTCCCACTCGGCTGGTCCGACCAGTCGCCCGAGCTCCCGCCCCTGCGCGTCGATCAGGATTGTCGTCGGCAGGCCAACGGTGCGCAGCGCGGTCATCGAGAGCATGGTCTGATCGACATACATATTGAGGTTGGTGACACCGATTTCGTCGTAGAAGCGCCGAACCACTTGTGATCCGACCCGGTCGATGGACAGGGCGACCACTTCGAAGTCGTCGCCGCCAAGTTCCGCCTGAAGCGCATCCAGCGTCGGCATCTCTTCGCGGCAGGGGACGCACCAGGTTGCCCAGACGTTCACGAGGATCACCTTGCCGCGAAAGTCTTCCATGTCTCCGCGGCTGCCGTCTACTTTCTCGTAGCGCACATTGGCGACAGGCTGCGGGGTGTCATGCAGTGCAAACCCTTGCGGTGTCGCGAAAGCCGCGCCGACGGACAGTGCCCAGGCGATCAGCGCCGGTTTCAGATTCTTCATGGCGTTTTCTCCTTGGCGGATTGGGTTTTGTGGTCACGGACGATCGGCAGCAGCGTATCCTGCAGGATCGCTCGCGTGATCGGACCGACATGGCGGTAGGCGATGGTGCCATCGGCGATGACGTAGGTTTCGGGCACGCCATAGACGCCCCATTCGATACCGGCGCGTCCGTTGATGTCGGCCCCGATGCGCGCATAGGGATCACCCAACTCGTCGAGCCAGGCGCGCGCCTGATCGGGCGGGTCCTTGTAGTTGATTCCGTAGAGCGGCACCTCACCGGTTGCGCTCAACTCCATGCACAGCGGATGTTCGGCACGGCAGGGCACACACCACGAGGCAAAGACGTTCACCAGCGAGACATGGCCGATCAGGTCCTGTGTCGAAAGACCTTCCTCGCGGCCGAGCACCGGGGGCAGCGCGAAGTCGGGCACGGGGTTACCGAGAAGTGCCGACGGCAAGTCGTCGCCACCCCTAAAAAGCCCCCAACCGAACAGGACCATGAGGGCAAAAGCTATCAGCGGCACCAGCACGAACCCGGAGATTCTGCGTCGCGACACAGGGTCGGCATTTCTCTCGACCTCTTCCGTCATGGCTGCGCCTGCTCATCGGCAAGGGATCGGCTTTCCTGCGACGCACGGATCCGGTCGGGCCATGTGCTCTTGATGTAGTCGATGATCGCCGTGATCTCATCGTCTGTCAGCACATCCTCATATCCGGGCATGTCGCTTTCGTACCCGTTCCCGACAATCATTGCCGGTCCGCGTTTCACGATGTCGAACAATACGCGGTCGGGGTGATGCCAGGTATGGCCGGAGGAGTCGTGCGGCGGGGCAGGCAACCTTCCGTTCGGCAATCTGGAGCGCCAATCTAGCTGCCCCTCCAGGTTCGCCCCATGGCAACTGGCGCAATTCTCTTGATAGAGGCGCTCACCCATGCGCACGTCGCTCTGCGCCGCAACCGGCAAAACCGTTGTGGCGAGCAGGACAGCGGAGAGCCTAATCGTGTTTCTCACTAAGTTTCCGCTTTCTTATTGCGAGCAACCTACAGAGGACGATGAGTGCCGCGAGCAACTACAGGACAAGCAGGACGCAAAGCGCCCAGACCAAGCCCATCGACAACAGGCTGTCGCCGCTGCTGGCACCTTCAGTCCGCATTTCGGCGCATTTCTATTTTTTGCTGTCCGAACGAATGTATTTGACCAATGCGATCGCCGCGAGCACCAGCACCCCCACGATCAGCAACCAGACGAAGCCCATCGCGATCATCATGCCGCCACCCATCATTCCACCGTCCATCATCATGCACTTCATCCTTTGTCTTTCTCTGAAGCGGGTCCAACGCGGGATTGCGCCAGACCGCGCAATTGATCATTCGACCGCATAGACGGTCGGGTTCGCCCCTTCCTCAACGGTGTAGATCGTGAACGGCTCCTGCTTTGCTCCGCCCATACCCGGCGAGCCCATCGGCATGCCGGGGAGTGTCACACCGGCAATTTCCGGGCGCTCTTCGAGCAAGCGGTTGACGACATCGATCGGCACGTGACCGCTGACAACGTAATCGTCCAGAAAGGCTGTATGGCAGCCCTGAAAGTCGTCCGGGATACCTGCGTCGCGGCTGATCTGCGCGAGATCGTGGGTCGGCTTCACCTCCACCGTAAAACCGTTCTCGCGCAGATAGTCCGCGTAGCTTTCACAGCATCCGCATTGCGGGTTTTTGTAGAGCGTGACCTCCTGCGCTGCGACAGGTGCGGCATTCAGGCTCATTGCAAGGATGGCAGCGGCACCTGCTGTGCCGAGGCTGGCAAATCCAAGTTTCTTGTTCATCGGTTCATTCCTTTTCGTGGTCATTGGTTTGTGAGGTTTCAGGTTTTGGTCGTGTCAGGATCGACACGGATGACGCCCATCATGCCCGCCGCCTGGTGTTCCAGAATGTGACAGTGGAACATCCAGTCGCCTGGGTTGTCCGCGACGAACGCGATTTCGACCCGTTCTTCGGGGGCCATTAGGACGGTGTCCTGCCATTCGCGATGCCGTGTCGGTTGCCCGTTGCGCGCGATCACACGGAACGAATGTCCATGGAAATGGATCGGATGGTGCCAAGCCGTGCGATTATCCATCTCGAACACATGCGATGTGCCGAGCGGCAGGACCAGCAAGGGGTCCATCATGTGACCCGTCGCGGCTTCGCCGTTGATGAACCACATGTTTCCTTCGCGCATCTGGCCCATCATTGACCCCATGCCGCCGCCCATCATCATCTGCCCCATCATTCCGCCGTTGAAGACGATCTGACGTCGCGCGGCCGACGCCATGTCCGGTTCCGCCAGCGGGTTGGGCGGCAGGTCCATCGGCCAATCCGGTACACTGTCCCGCAACTTGTCCGGCCCGTAGGCGAGATCGACCAGACGGTATTCGAGTCCCTCGTAGAAGGTATCAATGACGGTCACGATATCTCCGGGCTTGCCGGTCAGGTCGACCACCAGATCGACGCGCATGGCCGGGCCGATCACTACGACCCCGCTGTCAGGGGCATGCGGCGTGACGGGTTGACCGTCCAGAGCGACCACAACTGGCGCAAGGTCCCCGAAATCCAGCCCGAATATCCGCGCGTTCGCCGCATTGACCAGCCGCAAGCGGATGCGCTCATCGGATCGCACCGCGATGCGTTCGGGTATCTGGCCGTTGATGGTCACGGAATTGCCGATACGACCGCCGTGCATCGCGTCGTGGCGGCTTCCGAAGTCACCCGCAATCTGTCCGTCCCGGGTCATGCGCCAGTCGTCCAGCATCCAGGTCAGGTCACGATCCACGCGGATCGGGTCCGCCTCCTCGACGATCAGCGGTCCGTAGAGTCCACGTCCGACCTGTTCCGAACTGCGCTGGTGCGGATGGTACCAGAACGTGCCCGCATCCAGCGCATCGAATTCGTACAGGAAATCGCCATTGACCGGAATCGGGTCCTGCGTGAGAAACGGGACCCCGTCCATCGCATTGGGCGTGCGGATGCCATGCCAGTGGATTGTGGTTCCTTCATCCAACCCATTCTGGGCCAGAACCCGGATTCGGTCGCCCTGGCGTACTCGGATTTTAGGGCCGGGGACGGATCCATTATAGCTCCAGACATTAATCGGGCCGTATGGTGACGGGCGCAGGGCGGCCTGTCCGGATGCCGCGCGTAGGACGAATGGGTCCCCAGTTGGATCGGCCATCGCCATTTGTGCAGGTGACAGAGCGGATAGGGCTGTGAATGCGGCACCTGTGCGAAGCACGTGCCTTCGTGAAATCGGTCTGTGGAGGATCATCGCAACTGCCTTGATCTGAAAAGGTCGCACTCAGCCAGCCTCGGCCAAGGCAACAATCAGGCCTCGCAGCAGGCGAGGCCGGTTTCAGGTTCCGAGAGGCAGTTTGGGAGGGAATGGATCAAGCGACGGATTCGCGCCGAGTGGGATCAAAGGTTCGGCACCCCGGACGGCAGTACCAAACGGCATCGCGAGCCGCGCTGACGGCATCTTGGCAAGGAGGCCAGCCGTACCGCTGGAGCCGCAGGGAACAGGACACCCACCTTCACAGGCAGTACCGTCAGCAAATCCGGCGGGATAGCAACCATTGCAGAGGCCATCGGCGCTTTCGGCGGTTTCCATCTGCGCCATCGCCGTGTCCGACATATTGGCCGACGACACATCCGGCGCAGTCACGGCACCGAAGGTCAGCATGAGAATCAAAACAAGGCGAAAAACGCGGAACATGAACAATTCTTAGAACCTTCCAGTAAGGGGAGGTCAAGCGATATTCTGTAACTTGGACGTGATGCCCCTGTAGCCTCACGATCTTGAGGCGGATCTCATTTCACTCGAATCGCACATCGGCACACAGTACCCGGTTAACGTCGCTACGTAGTAGGGCCGGATCCGCCAGAAGCATTATTCCATATTCAATTCAGTTAGTCCTTTTCTTGCAGAATCGTTGGCTACCCGTCACGCGCCCACGCAATTGCGGACTCGGTATCGCTGGATTCGAACCACTGCATCTCGGAGCCCGTCAGTAGGTTGACCACCCGTGCGCCCCATTTCATCCATCTGCGTTCTCCGACAACCGCTATGCGACGGAAATCGTTCACGTGGGCGGTGTCGATCTTCAGATCTTCCAGGATCGCCGAAGGCTCTTCGTAGCCCTCGAAACTTGTAAGGTCGAGAACCAGACCCGGATTATCGGTTGTTCCAAGACGTTCATGAAGCAGCGCGTGCATTTTCTTGAAGTCTGCCTCTGTCAACTTGCCTTCGCAGACGAGCCCGATGACATCATCATGCTCGGTCAGCGTTTCCTTGAACATTGGTCTTCTCCTTTTCACTTGCGTTGCCGTGACCGTAGAGATCGGCGTTCTGATGAGCGCGATCCTCATGCTCAAATTCGAGACTGGAATGGCTGATGCCGAACTCTTCCTTCAGCCGCTTCTTGATCGCGCTCTTGATCTCTTCGATCTTCGACCAGCCCTCGGCTGCCACGACGACATGGCAGTCGAGCGCAGCCTCGTGCTCTTGCATTTGCCAGAGATGGACGTAGTGGACGTCGGCGACGCCTTCGACTTTCCGCATCGCTTCGACGACGGCCTCGTTGTCGATGTCCGGCGGGCTCCCGAGCATCAGGGTTCGGATTGGGCCGCCTATTTCAGTGAAAGACAGATACAGGATGTAGATCGCGATGCCGATGGTGATGGCAGGATCGACCCAACGCATGTCGTAAAGGATGATCAGCGACCCACCGACGATAACCGCGACCGAAGCAAGCGCGTCCGACAGGTTATGCAGGAAAAGCGCGCGGATGTTCACGCTGCCCTTCTGCATCGAATAGGTCAGCATTGCGGTCAGCGTGTCGACCACAAGCGCAATTCCACCGAGAATGACGACGGTCCACCCCATGACTTCGGGTGGATCAATCATGCGCATGCCACCTTCGTAGATCAGATAGAAGCCGATCACGATGAGGGTGGTGTAGTTGATCAGGGCCGCCACGATCTCGACCCGGCCATAGCCGAAGGTCATGCGTTCATCGGCCGGGCGGCGCGCGATCTTGCGTGCGGCGAAGGCAATGACAAGCGAGGCCATATCGGAAAAGTTGTGCAGCGCATCGGCGATCAGTGCCAGACTGCCCGAGAATATGCCCCCGACGACTTGCGCAACGGTAAGTAGCCCGTTTGCCCAGATGGCGATGGCAACCCGCCGGTCCCCAGAATTCGGATCGATAGGCGCGTGCCCGTGGTCATGTGGCATTGGCAGGCTCCGCGTGCGCGTGTGTCGCGCGTCGGTCAGTCTTCAGGCGACCGCTGCGAAAACCACGTACGCGCACATTCATCCAGTGGCGGATGATATGACGGTAAAGGGCACCACGCAGCCATCCAAAGGATTGCTCATGGGACAAATAGAAGGCGTCCGGCGTATCAAACACGCCGAAATCTTGCACGATGCCGGATTTCTGAATGTAGGTATCTTCTCCGTTCCAGGTGACGGGAGGCGCGCCAAGGCAATCCGTGCCCGCGCCATAACCGCAGAGACTGTCCGTGTCCGAGAAAGACGTTTGCAGGACTGTCAGGAAAGCGTCATCCAGGATGAAGCCTTCGAGGTTGAACCAAGCACCTTGATATTCGATCTCAACCCATGAGTGGAGAATTTCTTGCGGAGCAAGCGGATACACCAACTCTGGGACAACACCGCGCTGCAAGCCTTTGTGGATCGTAAACCCATGCAACCGGCAACGAATGCCAACACCACGCAGCAACGCCATCAAGAGCGTCCCTTTGGTATTGCACTGCCCGCACCCGTCGGAAAGCACCTCGGAGGCGGGGATGTCGTCAGCTCGATTGTATCCGAACGCGATTTCATTCCGAACGAAATCATAGGCAGCTCCGATCCGATCGTATTCGGATAAGCCGCGCCAGCCGCGGGTCTCAATTAGATGCGCAAGAGGCGCGGCATCAAAATCCAGTAATTTGGTGGGTGCAAGTAGGGGGTCGGTCATCTGCAACGGAGTCGCTCCTCGAATCGTCTTGGAACAAGCCTAATTGCTATAGTCACTATAGCTTCAACCCTTTCTTTCAGAAAGAATCTCCCGCAACTATTTGCCCGTATGAACTGCTTTGTGGTGTTCGCCGTGTGCGTCGCGCAGAATGTCGATACCTCCCCAGGCCGCGATCCCGGCGACAATCACGCCGACGACGAGGTCCGGCCAGTTGGTTCCCAGCCAGGCGACGAGGCCGCCAGCCAAGACGATTCCGAGGTTCGCGGCGAAATCGTTGTAACTGAAGGTGTTGGCCGCGCGGATGTTGACGTCCGGATCTTTGAGCTTAGCGAGCAGCCAGACGCAGACTGCGTTGATCGCCGCCGCAAACAGGGCCATGGCGATCATGATCGTCCCGAGCGGATCTGACCCGCCGATGTAGCGGCGCCATGCATCGTAGAGGATACCAGCGGCGAAAAGGATCAGCAGCCCGCCGGAAACGTTCGCCGCCCCGCGTTTCCATTTGTCGGATCGGGACAAAGCGAAAAGGCTGATCGCGTAGACGAAGCTGTCGGAGAGGTTATCGAGCCCGTTGGCGATCAGGGCACTTGAGTCGCCGAAGGCGCCTGTTGCGAAAAAGGCCACGGCCAAACAGATATTGAGCGCCAGAACGATCCAAAGCGTCCGTCTCTCCATTGAATTTTGTCTAGCAGCCATTTTGTGGTTCCAGCCTGTGTTGTACGACACATTAACTTCTGCGGCTGATCTGCGTTCCAGCCGGAATGTCGGCTGAATTCCTTCAGGCCCCGATTTCCTCGTGCTCGGTCAGGCATTCCGAATGGTCCCGCAACACCTCAAGCACCTTGCAGTCTCCCGTCCGCCCGCCGCTGCATTCGTGAACCATGCGTTTCAGTTCGGTGCGCAGCGCCTTCAGGCGCGCCATGCGCTGCTCCACCTGTTTGAGCTGGCGACGCGCGATGGCATCGGCCTCGTGGCAGGGCCGGTTGGGATGGTCGCTGAGGTCGAGCAGCTCGCGGATCGCATCGAGCGAGAAACCGAGTTGTCGCGAGTGGCGGATGAAGGACAGTCGATCGAGCTGTGCATTGTCGTAGCGCCTCTGTCCGCCTTCGGTTCTGCCAGGTTCGGGCATGAGTCCGATCTGTTCGTAGTACCGGATGGTCTGCACTTTTGTGCCAGTCTTCTTTGACAGAGTACCGATCGTGAGCATTTTAGCCTCCATGAAGAAGATACAGTCTGTGTAGGTTTTGCCGTCGGAATAAACAAGTGTCGGATTCACAGGCGCGTGAGTTCAAGCTATACCATGATTTCGTGCTTGAACCTCTAGCGGCTAGAGGATGTATCCGCACATGCAATAAGAATCAAAAACAGGCGAACAGGATTGTCCCTTACATCGGCACAGAAGTTTCTTTGGGTTTTGGCAGGCGTGGCAGCGCTTGCCTTCGTATGGCTTTTGCTCTGGTCCGACTATCGTGCCGACCGCGCCCGAACCGACGCCGAACCGCCTTTTTTCGCTGAGTTCGAACTAACGGACCACCAGGGTATGGTTCGAACCGAGGAGGACTTTGCGGGGCGCTGGATGTTGGTATTTTTCGGCTTCACCAACTGTCCCGACGTCTGCCCGACGACCCTGTCAGAGGTCGCGGCGGTGATGGACGGTCTGGGCGACGATGCCGCCAAGGTCCAGCCGATTTTCATAACAATCGACCCCGAACGGGACACGCCCGCCGCACTCGCCGAATACGTCCCGCTGTTCGATGCGGGCATCATCGGGCTGACGGGCACGCCGGAACAGATCGCCGCCACATCCGAGACGTTTCCGATCTTCTTTGAACGCGTCGAAGAGGCCGCAGCGCCGGATGGGTACACCATGGGCCACACGTCGCATCTGTTCCTCTTCGATCCCGACGCGGGCTTTGCCGACTCCTGGCCCTACGGCACCCCGGCCGAAGAGATTCTCGCCGATCTGGAAGAGAGGATCTGATCGACATGAACCGCATATCCGGAGAAACAGCCCTCGGGCTGGCGTGGATCATCGCGCTCGTCGCCTCGCTTGCCGTGCTTTTCATCGGCGAGGTGCTGGGGCAGACGCCCTGTGTGCTGTGCTGGTTCCAGCGCGCCTTCATGTTCCCCTTGGCCATTGTCCTCGGGCTCGGCCTTTGGTGGCGGGACGGCCGCGTGGGGCGCTACGGCATCGCATTGGCGCTTGGCGGCGGCGCAATCGCCCTCTGGCACATGGGGCTGTACGTCGGTCTTGTTCCCGAACGCATCCAGCCCTGCTCGGCCACCGGCCCCTCTTGCACCGATGACAACCAACTGGTCTTCGGCATCCCGATCCCGCTGATGGCGCTCGCCGCCTTCGCGCTGATCGGGGCCCTGTCGGCCCTTTCATTGAAGGATACACGAACATGAACCGACGCGGCCTGATCCTGTCCGTTCTCGCCCTCGGCGTCGCCGGTTTCGGCGGAGCCACCTGGTTTGCAACCCGCCCCGGCCCGGTGGCCGAAGCGGAGCCTGTTGCGCCGGAACTCGCGGACGCGATGATCCGCCCCTACTCGCCCATCCTCGGGCCTGCGGAAGCGCCCGTCACGATCGTCGAATTCTTCGATCCGGCCTGCGAGGCCTGTCGCGCCTTTCATCCCATCGTGAAGGACATCATGGCCGAGCATGGGGATGCTGTCCGCGTCGTGATCCGCTACACGCCCTTCCACGGCGCGGCATCCGAGGAAGCGATCCGCGTGCTCGAGGCGGCGCGCATGCAGGACATTTACGAGCCGGTGCTTGAGGCCGTTCTGCGGGAGCAGCCGAGATGGGCGTCGCACGGTGCCCCGGAACCCGGCCTGATCCTTCAGATCGCCGCCACGGCCGGGCTCGATGCAGACGCCGCGCGCACGCAAATGCTGGCACCGGATGTCGTAGCAATTCTGAACCAGGATCGTGCCGACGTCGAGACCGTGGGAATTCGCCAGACGCCCACATTCTTCGTGAACGGCACGCCGCTCGATCCATTCGGAGAGGCAGAATTGCGTCGCCTAGTGGCCGCCGAAGTCGCTGCCGCGCAAAGCTGAATCGAAAGGGCAGGATCAAAACGATGAAAAAGTATATTTTGACCAGCACACTGGCGGCGCTTTTGACCCTTGGAGGGCTCTGGGTGCCCGCGCTGGCCGGACCCGAGGATGTTGTCGTCGAGAACGCGTGGTCCCGCGCCTCCATCGGGATGAACCGTCCCGGGGCCGCCTACATGACGATCCGCAACACTGGCGACGAGCCGGTGACGCTGATCGGTCTTACAACACCGCTTGCGATGATGCCCGAAATTCACGAGACGAAGACAAATGCCGAAGGTGTGAGTTCCATGAGCCCGGCGGGGGAGATCGCGATCGCCCCGGGCGAGAGCGTCGCGCTCGAACCGGGGGGCCTGCATGCAATGCTGATGCGGCTGCAAGAACCGATGACGGAAGGGGACACCTCTCCGCTGACCCTGCTCTTCGATGGCGGAGGCGAAGTGACGGTCGAGGTGCCGATCCTCGGCATCGCCGCGCGCGGGCCGCAGGACTGATGCGGCGACGGGCGATCCTGGGGTATGGTGCGGCTGGTGTCGGGGCGGTCGCCCTGATGCTCTTCGTCGGTTGGTGGCAGGTCGATGGACCCGGTGGACCCGAACCTGTCGGGCAGCGGCCTGTGGCCCTGACCGAGATGGATTTTCGTCTGACGGATCATGAGGGCAACGCGGTCGGGCGGGAAACCCTGATCGGGCGACCGACGATGGCGTTCTTCGGCTTCACCTACTGTCCCGATGTCTGCCCGACCACGCTCTCGGACATTTCGGGATGGCTCGACGATCTGGGAGACGAGGCCGACAAGATGAACGTGGTTTTCATCACGGTCGATCCTGAGCGCGATACCGTCGCGGCGATGGCCGAATATGTCAGCTACTTTCATCCGGCGATCCGCGGCTGGACGGGGCCGGAGGAGCAGATAGCGCGCGTCGCGGACGGCTTCCGCGCCACCTACGAGCAAGTACCGACGGAGAGCGGCGATTACACGATGAACCACACCGCGAGCGTCTTCCTGTTCGCAGCCTCTGGGCGGTTCGTCACCATGATCGACTATCACGAAGCCAGAGAATACGCGGTGCCGAAAATTCGCCGCGCGCTGGCAGAAGAAATGGAGGGGGCGACATGAGGCTCAGAACTTTGGCGGCTTGTGTCGCAATTGCGGGGACGGTTTCGGGAGCGGCTATCGCCATCTCTGATTTCATGTCGAAAGAACCCGTGCCGCCGGAACTTGCCCAGGCAGGTAGCTGGATGCCCCAAGGTCCTGAAGCCCCTAGAAACGTTGACATCCTCGTGACGCTGCCCGCGACGGCATGGGCAGAGGATGCACCCGACCGCGGCCCCCTGCCCCTTCTGCAGGTCGCGTTTTCCGACAGGCCGGTAAGGGCGATCGAGCCACCGCTGTCGACGTGGTCGCGCGACATTGCACTTGGCGAGACGCTCGATTTCTTGCTGTCCGAAGCCGGTCTTGCGGCACCTGAAAGAGCCGAAGTTGCCCTCGCGCTTGGCGCGGAATACGATCTGCGACGGCTGCGGCCGGGGCATTCGGTCACTGTTGTCTCGACCATGGACGGCAGCCCCCGCACCGTCTCGCTCGCCGTCGAGGACGGGGTTCGGATCGAGGTGCTTTTCGGCGAGCAGTTGTCCACCCAGGTCTTAGCTCCAGACCCGGAGATCGTAACCCTTGCCGGCGAAGCCGTGATCGACAGTTCGATCTTCGCGGCACTCGACGAAGCCGGCATACCCGCCCGTTTTTCCGTGGACCTTGCGCAGATGCTGGGTGGGACCGTGGATTTCCGCCGCGAGTTGGCCGGTGGCGAGACACTAAGGCTTCTCTGGCGTGAGGCGCGTGTGGGCGAGGACAGGATCGGACAACCCGATCTTGCCTTTGCCGCATTGGAGATCGGCGGTTCGCTTTACGAGATCGTATGGCCGGACGACGGCAGCGGTCAGGCGACGATCTACGTCGATGGCGAGGTGCTGCGCGTCTTCGCACAGCCGGTCGAGGGTGCGCGCCTCAGCTCGGTGTTCGGACGCCGCACGCATCCGGTCTTTGGCAACGTCCGGATGCACACCGGCGTCGATTTCGCAGCGGCACGTGGGACACAAGTTCAATCGACGGCACCGGGGCGGGTTAGCTTCATCGGCTGGCGCGGTGGCTATGGTCGCGTGGTCGAAATCTCGCACGGCTCCGACACCATGACGCGCTACGCGCATCTGAGCGCCGTGCCGGAAGACCTGGCACAAGGCCAACGCGTTGCGGCGGGAGATGTGATCGGCCGCGTCGGCGCGACCGGCACGGCGACAGGTCCGAACCTGCACTACGAAGTCCTCGTGGATGGGCGCCCGACTGACCCGCTCTCTGACGACCGGCTCGCCGAAGCAGCCGAGAGCGAAGCGGATGATACGGCCGCGCTCTCGCGTCTGGCCGAGGCGCGCGCGCTTCTGAATCAAAACCTCGGCAGCGAGATTGCCGAAACGACAACCGAAAGGCTCTGACCCATGAAACGCATGACCCAAGCTCTTGCCATCACGCTCGCCCTGTTCCCGGCGGCACAGGCCCTCGCAGAGGCAACGGCGATCGACGTGCGCAAGACGAACGGATGCGGCTGCTGCCTCTCGTGGATGAACCATCTCGAAGAGAACGGTTTTGCGCCGACCGGCCAGGACATGAACGGCGGGCTGCTGGTACGTTTCAAGCTCGACAACGGCGTGCCGCAGCGCATGGTCTCCTGCCACACCGCGCTCATTGATGGCTATGTGATCGAAGGCCATGTCCCGGCCGCTGACATCCGCCGCCTTCTCGAGGAGCGCCCGGACGCCGTCGGTCTCGCCGTGCCTGGGATGCCCTATGGCTCGCCCGGTATGGGGCCTGAAGATGACCGCGAGGCCTATGATGTCTTCCTCATCCGCGAGGACGGGTCGACGGAAGTCTTTTCGAGCTACGCCGAAGGATAATCTGGCCCGCCCATGGAAAATCTGTCCCCGATCATGCTCGGCTTTCTCGGAAGCCTCGCCGCCGGATCGCTTACGGCGGTCGGAGCAGCTCCCGTGCTGTTCGGGCGCATCCCGTCGCGGGCCACACGCGATCTGTCGCTCGGCTTCGCTGCCGGTGTCATGCTGTCAGCCTCGTTCTTTTCGCTGATCATCCCGGCATTAGATGCCGCAGAGCCGATGTTCGAGAACGGCGCGATGCCTGCGGCCATCGTATGCGTTTCGATCCTTCTGGGCATGGGGGCTGTCGCCCTGATGAACGAAAAGCTGCCGCACGAGCATTTCAAGACGGGACGCGAAGGGCCCGAAGCGGCGTCATTGCGGCGGGTCTGGCTGTTCATCATCGCGATCACGATCCACAACTTTCCCGAGGGTCTCGCGGTCGGGGTCGGGTTCGGTTCCGGTGGCATGGAAGGTGGCCTCCCACTCGCCATCGGCATCGGCTTGCAGAACGCGCCCGAAGGATTGGCCGTCGCGGTGTCGCTACTGGGCGAGGGATATCCGAAGCTGCGCGCCTGGGGCATTGCGGCGCTGACTGGCATGGTCGAGCCGATTGGCGGTCTGCTCGGGGCCGGCATCATCACACTGTCGGAACCGCTGCTTCCATGGGGTCTGGCCTTTGCCGCGGGCGCAATGCTCTACGTCATTAGCCACGAAATCATCCCCGAAACCCATCGCAGCGGCCATCAGAACAGGGCGACGCTCGGTCTCGCAGTCGGGCTCGTTCTGATGCTGTTCCTTGATGTCTGGTTGGGATGAGGCAATGTCACTAAACAAGGTATCTCCGATGATCGGCGTCTTCGCAGCGCTTGCTGCGTTCGCGATCGATCAGATCACCAAAGCCATTGTCGTTGCGAATGCCGTCACTTTAAGCGCCGGGATTTCCGTGTTTCCGGGATTCAACCTCGTCTTTTATCGTAATTACGGCGTGACTTTCGGGATGCTGGGCGGCGCTCCGTGGTGGAGCCTCATCGCTCTCGCTCTTGCCATCTGTGTTTGGCTGGGGGTTATGCTGTTTCGCGCCGAAAATGCGGTCGAAACACTTGCCTATGGCGCGATCATTGGCGGAGCCTTGGGCAATGTTATCGATCGTGTGCGGTATCGGGCTGTAACAGACTTTCTCGATTTCTACATTGGCACAACACATTGGCCTGCCTTCAACATGGCCGATATACTTGTTGTAAGTGGCGTGGGGCTCTTGCTCGCCGCGCCATGGATCAGCGCGCGGCGTTCGATCAAGTCGTGAAACCGAAAATTCTGAACCGCATCGCTCTACGCCACCGTTTGCTTTCGCGGATGACGCTTGGTTTCGCCGCCGGGGCGCTGACCGTTCTGACTTTCCCGCCTTTCTCGCTTCTCCTGCTCGTTCCCGTTGCCTATTCCGCGTTCTTTGTCGGTCTTTGCGATCTCTCCCTAGGGCGTGCTTTCCTCGTCGGCTGGGCGTTTGGTCTTGGCCAGTTCGGTTTCGGGATTTCGTGGATTGCAGAGAGTTTCTACGTCGAGGCCGAGCGGTTCGGGGCGATGGCGATCCCGGCTGTCGCGGGATTGTCCGCAGGTCTCGCAATTTTCCCAGCCATTGCCGCAGCGCTCTTCGCCGAAATCGCGCGGCGCGGAGCCCTGGGTAGTCTCCTCGCCTGCCTCCTGTTCACGACCTCCTGGACCGCGACCGAGTGGTTGCGTGGTCACGTTCTGACAGGGTTTCCCTGGAACCTCGCCGGCTACGCACTTGCCGACTACGCCGCCCTTCGCCAGACCGCCGCCTGGGTCGGAAGCTATGGGTTAAGCTTTCTCAGCGTGTTCGTCGCGGCACTTCCCGGCGCGGCTGTCATGACGTCCGGGCGGCAACGATTGACCGTTTCGCTCATGGCGCTGGCCGGCATCGCGACGATGTGGGCTGTCGGTACGCTTCGCCTCCAGTCGGATGCACAACAGCCACCCGGTGTCGACCTGCGCATCGTCCAGGGCAACATTCCACAAGAGGAGAAATGGGCGCCCGAGAACCGCGAGGCGACCTTCGCGCGCTATGTTGAGCTTTCAACCCAGCCCGGCGATTTCGACGTACTTCTTTGGCCGGAAACCGCCTTTCCGGGTTTCCTCGATGAGGATACGGAGGCGCGGGATCGCATTGCCGCAGCGCTACCAGACGGCAGCATGCTGCTCACCGGGGTGCCGGACCGTGTACCGAGCGAGGATGGCACCCGATATTTCAACACGGTCCAGGCTTTTGGCGAGACCGGCAGAATCCTGACCGGATACGCGAAACACCATCTCGTACCCTTCGGCGAATATGTGCCATTCCGTGGCTGGTTGCCCATCGAGCGACTCACGGCGGGTCTGGGCGATTTTACGCCCGGACCGGGCCCGCGAACGCTTGCGCTTCCGGGTGTGCCCCTGGTCGCCGTGGCGATCTGCTATGAGATCATCTTCCCAAGCCATGTGGTCGACGACCTGTTCAGGCCGGACTGGATTTTCAACGCGACAAACGACGCCTGGTTCGGCACCAGCATCGGACCCGAGCAGCATCTGGCTTCCGCACGGATGCGCGCCGTAGAGGAAGGCCTTCCTGTCATCCGAGCCGCGAATACGGGCATCTCCGCGGTCATCGACGCGAACGGTGACCTCGTCGCGCGGCTCGGCAACAGAGAAACCGGTATAATAGATGCGGCTCTGCCCTCTGCTCATCCGTCAACGCTATATGCGCGCTTCGGCGACTGGGCGCTGCTGGCTCTCATCTTCACTACTTGGGCCGTGGGACTGGCTGCAGGTCTGGTCGGCACACACCGGTGCAACAAGAGAACACGAACGGAGAAAAAGTCATGCTGGTAATCGCGGGCATTGTCGCGGGTGCGATCTGGGGTGGATATCTGGCGCGACGCCGAAAAGGAAACCGGCTGGATATCCTCCAGTATGCGGCGAGTTCGGCGATCGCCTTCGGTCTTCTCACCTATTTCGTTTCGGTGGTCCTCTTGCGCATCTTTGCATGAGAAGGGTTTCGAAACGGCACCGACGTGAGACGTCTTTTCAACATATTACTGTACGGGTTCTTGGCGATCTGTATCACGGCATCGGTTGGTTCCGGGTTGGTCTATTTTCTGCTGAGCGCATCCGTTCCCGACTACAACGAGGACTTCTCGGTAGCAGGCTTAGGTGGACCGGTCGATATTCTGCGAGATGCCTCGGCAATCCCGCACATTACCGCGAGTTCCGCCGCGGATGTCTATTTCGCGATCGGCTTCGTTCATGCGCAAGACCGACTCGGTCAGCTGTTAAGGGCAAGGCGAATGGCCGAAGCTTCTTGGCCATCCGATGAGACATTGTCCGTTGCGCCAGCGGTCTCAGACGCGCTCGAATCCTATGCCGCCGGCGTCAATGCGTGGCTCGAGCTGGTGTCGGCGGGAGGGCGCGGCAGAGGCTCGCCGGAACTGTTGATCGCAGACGAACGGTCGATCGATGCCTGGACACCTGGCGATAGCCTGAGGATTGCCCGGTCTTTTCTGAATGGCCTGCGACCGGAAAGCGCACGGAAAGGAACGCCGAGCTTATCAAGTGCAATTATACCGTCGGATCGACCAAAAGTGCTCGAACTATTTGCGACTGATCCGCAGCAGCGCCTCGATGCATGGGCGATAGACGGTGACCGAACCGCTGCCGGGACACCAATTCTCGCCGCCGATATCAGCGGTTCCCTGTCGCTGCCCTCGGAATGGTATCTCGCCGATCTTCAGTTTTCGACAGGGCCGGCCATAGGGGCCACGATGCCGGGCGTACCTTTCGTTATTGTCGGTCGCAATACGCGCGTCGCCTGGGCCTTCCGGTCACTTCCCGTGCCAGACGAGGAGGCACCAAGGGGGCCGTCACCCGTGCAGGCGGCAGGTTTCCTGACGATGCTGGAGCTGTTCACGCGTTCGGCCGACGCGACCGATGCCATCGGAGTTGCCGCAGACATGTTGCCGAAAGGCATGGAGGCATTGGCCATTGACCGAGAGACCGTTGCCCGATGGCCAAAAGAGGAAGCCGTACGAGCGTTGTCATTTCGCGACATTCGACTGGCGGAGCTTGAAGCGCGGCAATCGATCTTCTCGACTGAAGGCGCCATCGGTGTTCAAAGGGACACCGTAAGTACCGTGGCGCGAACCCTGCTGCCCCTGATGGCGAAGGAGCTTTGGTTCGTGCAGTCCAGAGACAGCATCGAAGGCACCGATGCGAACGACCTTCGTCGTGAACTACTGGACAGGCTTGCGTCGTGGAATGGCGACATGGATCGCTATTCACCGGAACCTCTGCTGTTCTGGACTTGGCTCCGGGCTTTGCAGCAGCGCATTTTGAAAGACGAATTTCCGGCAGCGCAGCAACTCTGGACCCGTCCGAACCCGAACTTTCTTTATGCGGTACTCAGCGATCGTCGCGGTAGCGCAATCTGGTGCGACATCCGCCTATCCTCACCTCGCGAGACATGCGAGGAGCAGGTTCGCGTGGCCCTGGATGATGCCCTTGGCTGGCTGGTCGATCGATATGGGCGCGATCCCTCGACGTGGACCTGGGGGGAGGAGCATAGATTGGACATGCAGTGGTCGCCGATCAGTTCACGTGGGTTGCTGACCGACCTGCTGTCCCTTCAAGCGCCGATTTCAGGCGATCCGTTTACGCAATTCTTGACATCATTTGGTGTTGAAGAAGACCGTCCATTCCTTGTGAGTGCCGGAAGCAATTTTCAGGCGGTCATGTCGATATCGGAAGCAGCGGGATCATACTACATCACGCCCGCCGGACAGTCGGGACATCCGCTATCTCGATTCTACGACAATCTCTTTCCCTCGTGGATACAAGACGAATACCTCGCCATGTCGACCGATCTGTCACTGGCCCGTGGCGGCGCTTCCGGGATCTCGCGGCTCACACCGGCTACCTCCGACAACCCTCGGATGAGCGAGGGCCAGAGCGAATGATCACAAACTTCTTCTTTCTTTACGACCCTTTCGGCTATGTGCTGTCACCGGTGTCGCTCATTGTTGTCGGTCTTACAGTATGGCTGTTTTTGCGTGGGCTCAAAATACACGCTCGCTGTCTCGGAAGGGTTTCTGGTTGGCGTCGAACCGCCTTCTTTGTCGGCCTCGCGGCCGTCCTCGTCGCGACGAATGGGCCGCTCGCGCCATTGGGGCACAGTCTGTTTTCGGTACATCAGGTCGAGCATCTTCTTCTGCGACTGGTAGGACCGCTTCTTATCGCGGTTTCTCAGCCCTGGCTTGGCCTTCAAGCCGGATTGAAAAGGGAATGGCGCCGACGCCTTGCCGCGATTGGGCGTGCGCGTATCCCGCGATTCTTGGCGTTTCCTGCATCTGCCACCTCCTTGTTGATTGGTGCGCTTTTCGTCTGGCAGATCCCGATGATCTACGCCCTTACACAACGTATTGCGGCGATGGAAGCGCTGGCACATCTGTCTATGGTGCTTGCTGGGCTTTGGTACTTTGCTATGCTGTTCGATCTGCGTGATCCGCCTGAAGGAGCGCGGCGCGGCGCTCGGCTGATGTCAGGGTTCGTGGTGATCGTTTCCAACATCTTTCTGGGCTCCCTGACAACGCTCAAGGAGGTGCCCCTCTATGGATCAGAAATCATCGCAGCGAGCGGTGGTCGACTTCGCGCCCTGGCTGACGAGACAATCGGTGGCTACGTAATCTGGGTCCCGTCGTCGATGGTTCTCATCGCGGCAATCATTCTGGTGCTGAACGGCTGGAACGCGGCGGAGGAACGGCGCTGGACGTCCCGCTACGACCTGATGCGCCAATCGAATGCGGCGGCGCTCGAGTTTCCGGAAACCGCGGAGGAACTGCGTCTGAAAGTAGAGAAGCCGAACCGGGACATGGGCCGTACGCTCGCCCTTGGCGCATTCTCCATGTTCATGGTTGTCATGATTACCGTCGTGACCATCGTCTATGCCCTCGGATAGATTGAATTCGACATGAGACCAGACGCATTCTTCTCCGCTAGGGCCAGCCTGTTTCGCCACTGCCACGGCTGGACACATATTGTAGTGTCCTTACGCGTACCGGGTGCTTGCGCTGGCCCCCGGCGGCGAGCGTCACTTTAGCCGTGATCGCCATCGAAGTGATCAACGTGGCCCTGTACCGACGATTTTCCTGATCTGACGGAAGATCATCTCCTCCCATCAGGCGTAGATGTCGATCGGTGTTCCGTCTTTCACCATTGCATAGATGTCCTCGATCTGCCGATCTGTGACCGCGATGCAGCCAGCTGTCCAGTCGCGGACATCCGTTGGGTCGATCCCTGGGCGTGGACCACCATGGATGAAGATGTCGCCGCCGGGGGAAAGGCCCTGCGCTTCAGCGAAGGCTATGTCGGCCTCATTCGGATAGGAGATGCCAACCGAAAGATGATACGTACTGTCGGGGTTGCGCTTATCGACTACGTAAGCGCCCTCAGGGGTCCGGCCGTCTCCCTCGAATTGCTTGTGACCCTCAGGAGCGAAACCCAGCCCGACCGGATAGGTTTGCAATACGCGATCGGCTCCGTCCAGAACAAGCAAACGCTGCCCCTTGTAAAGCCGAACACGGGTCACCTCGGGTCCGCCATAGCTGCGGAACTTGCTGGCACAGCCAGACAAAAACGCTGCCAACCCGCCCAACAGGACGGCGCGGCGGGGAAATCGGATGGTTTTCACTGCTCGATGCCTCTTTCGTGAGGTCTGATATGGACATTACGTTACCTTGCAAATGCTGCGTGATCAATGTCCGTGGGCAAGCGCGGCCTTTGCGATCTCTGGACCAACCTGCTCACCGCTGAATGCCTTGAGGGCCTACCGCAGCGCCTTAAGGGCGACCGGCAGGGAGGCCACGGCAAGCCTTAATCGAACAACTCGTGAAGCCAGGATTTGCGCCGATAGCCGTGCTTGCCGTCGCCGCCGCCGTGCTTTCCGCGCCGGTAGCCGCGATCATCGTCGTAGCCGCGCGGCTCAGGCACCCGCTGAGGCGCCACATCGGGTGCCGAACGCTCGATGATCTTGTCCAGTTCGCCCCGGTCGAGCCAGACACCCCGGCAATCGGGACAGAAGTCGATCTCGATCCCCTGGCGGTCGGTCATGCTCAAGGGCACCTCGCAAACCGGACACATCATCCTGCCCTTCACGCTCATGTCTCGTCTCGGCTCCTTTCCGGGTTCTCCCAGTTCAATGACCATGTGCCAGCGCCCCTTTGGCCAAGCCTTCGCCAACCTGTTCACCGCCGGACGGCGGCGCCTTGGCCTCTTGGCTGTTAAGCAGGCGCAGGGCGTTGGCCACCACCAGCAATGACACTCCTACGTCGGCTGCAATAGCGCCCCACATCGATGCCAGTCCGAACGCGGTAGCGACAACGAAAACGCCCTTGGTCGCCAAGGAAATACCGATGTTCTGATGGATAATCGACATTGTCCGGCGCGAATGACCGATCAGCCAAGGCACCTTGCCGAGGTCGTCGGTCATCAGGGCAATATCCGCCGTCTCGATTGCCGCGTCCGAACCAACAGCGCCCATCGCGATGGCGTAATGCGCGCGCGCCATGGCGGGGGCGTCGTTCACCCCGTCGCCGATCATGGCCACCATGTCATGCGTTTCGACCAGTTCTTCGATGGCTGTCACCTTGTCTTCGGGCAAAAGCTCGGCACGGACCTCGTCGATGCCGACCTCGGCTGCAACGGCGCGCGCTGTCCGCTCGTTGTCGCCCGTCAACATGACGATGGTCTTCACGCCTTGCGCGTGGAGCTGTGCCACGATGCCCTTGGCGTCGGGGCGGATACGGTCGCGCAATTCCAGGATGCCGGTCACGCCGGTGTCGTCGCCCACGGCAACAAGGGTGCTGCCAGCCCCTTCGATGCGGTCGCGCAGATCCTTCGGAATGGCGTCGCCGAAACCCTTCTCCTCGGCAAACCGGTCGGACCCTAGCCAGATCGACCGGCCGTCTGTGCGTCCTTCAAGTCCCCTACCGGGAACGGTTCGGGTGTCTTCCGCGGCGGACACATTGATGCCGTCGGCTTCTGCCCGCGCGAGAATGGCACGCGCCAAGGGATGCGAGGAACGTGCCTCCAGCCCAGCGGCGAGGGTCATCAGATCTTGCGCCGATGCTTTGCCCAGCGGATGCACCGCCGCCACCTCGGGCTCGCCCATGGTGATCGTGCCGGTCTTGTCCATGGCCAATGCAGTGGTCTTGCCCGGTGCCTCAACATATGCACCGCCCTTGATCAGCACCCCCGCCCGCGCAGAGGCGGTGAGTGCAGCGACGATGGAGACCGGTGTCGAGATGACCAGAGCACACGGGCAGGCGATCACCAGCAGCACGAGTGCATTGTAGAACCAATAATCCCAGGCCCCACCGAAAATGAGCGGCGGCAACAGGGCAATTGCGATGGCGAGAGCCATGACGATAGGCGTGTAGATGCGGGCAAATTTCGCCACCCACTGCTCCACCGGCGCGCGGCGGGCATGGGCGTCGCCGACCATGCGGATAATCTTGGCCAACACGGTGTCCGAGGCGGCCTTCGTGGCGCGCACCGTCAGTGTGCCTTCGCCGTTGATCGTACCGGCATAGACATCGTCGCCCCGTTCCTTTGGGACCAGCGCACTCTCTCCGGTGATTGGCGCCTGATCGACGGCCCCTGCCCCATCGACAACCTCACCATCCAATGGGATGCGGTCTCCGCCGCGCACGACGAAACGTGCGTTGATAGCAACCGCGGAAGCCGGTACGTCCGCTTCCGAACCGTCATCATAAAGAATTCTTGCCGTCGGCGGCGCCAGGTCCAGCAGAGCTGAAACCGCATTCCTCGCACGCCCGACGCTCCAGCTTTCGAGGAAAAGCGAGAGCGAGAAGAAGAACGCAACCGTCGCCGCCTCGAAAAATTCGCCGAGGCCAATTGCACCCGCGACTGCGACTACCATGAGCAGGTTCATGTCGGGCGACAGCCGCCGTGCGGACGACCATGCCTTGGGCGCCACGAGCCAAACACCGAACAGGATCGCAACCGCGAATAGCCCTGCCTCGACCAGTGGCATCGGCGCTTCGCCGTGCCCTGCGAAGAGGCCGAGTGCCCCCCCCATGCCGGTCTCGATGATGTGCCACAGAAATCCCGCGGCCCAGAAGCCGCCACTGAGCGCCGTAAACAGCCGCTGGCGTGCAAGATGGGCCGCCTGGTCGACCGACGCGTTTTCGGCATCCCAGGGCTTGGCGGTCATGCCGGTGCTTGCGACCAGCTCTGCAACTTCGCCGTCCGATACACTCTTGGCGCTGTCGAGAATAGTCATCCGTCCATTGATGATGTCGAACGCGAGATGCTCGGCCCCGCCGATCTTCGGGCCGACCACCTTGTTCAGGATTGCTACCTCCTCGGCGCAATCGAGGCCGGACACCTGAAAACTGCGCCCGCCCGCTGGCGCGGGCGTCGTCGGAACGATGTCGCCGCACGTTCCGGCGCTCCCGCAGCAGCTGCCGCCGCTTGTCTGGGCATCTTCGGCGTGATCGTGGTCGTGACGATGGGTGTCGGACGGCATGAATGGACCTCTGGATTCGGGTGCTTTACCATGACATAGCCCCTACAGTAGCTAGAGCTTCAAGAGCAGAATACGGTGGTATTTCAGTTTGTTTTATTGCTAGAGGATGCGGCGACCGGCTCCATCACGCCTTGAGGCATGAACAGCCGCTGCAAAGAAAAACAGTCACGAAAGGAAGCTTGATGCGGGTTTTGATGCTGAAGCAAAAAATGATGGTTGCAGTGGTGCTGTCGCTTACGGCCGGATGCGCAGTCCAGCCGACTGGGCCAGGCGACGCGGCAGACCAGCGGGGCAACGTTCCCGAAGCCGTGATTGCAATGGCTGCCCCGGATCAGGATGTTGCAACCGCGCGCTTGGTGCCCGAGGACGGGTGCTACTGGTACGAACACAGCGGCCCCGTTGAAACGACCTTGCTGCCGCTGCGCACGGCGAACGGCAACCCTATCTGCGTCGCGCGGGAAGTGTGACGACGACCCGCACGTCACATCAATGCGCTGAGAGCTACTTACCTCATTCAACTTCTCGCGGTAACGCTGTCCTCAGCCGAATAAAGATGTGCTGTCGATCCGATCTCGACGTTCGGATAAAGCTCGTTGATGTGTGCCATAACCATCCGCACGCAACCCGAACTCGCACGACCGCCGATGCTTCTCGGATAGGGTGTGCCGTGTATCCGAAGATAGGTGTCGCGATCACCGACATAGAGATAGAGCGCCCGCGATCCCAAGGCGTTTTGAGGCCCGGGTTCCATTCCGTCGGCCCATCTTGCGTTTTCGGGATCCCGCTCGATCATATTCTGTGTCGGCGTCCAGTGCGGCCACCTGACCTTGCGCTTGATGTTATAAACACCTGGCTCGTAGAGGTTGCCCCGCGCGATCGCCACGCCGTAGCGCATCGCGGTTCCACCCTCCTCAATGTGGTAGAGATACCGCGCGACCGCATCGACATGGATGTCTCCCGGCACGAGGCCGTCCTTCGCGTCCACACGCTGAGGCAAGAAACGTGGGTGTAGTCCCCAAGGGTTTGACGTGGCCGGATCGAAGCCGGGCGGGCTGACTTGCGCGTCCCATTCAGCCTTCTGCGCCTCGGTGGGCCAGCTATCGGCAAACACAGGGTTGGCCACAGTCGCCGAAAAGAGCGCTGTTGTCGTTTGAATGAAGTGTCGTCTTGTCAGCATGTCGTACCCTTTCGGTTCCCACCGGCGATCAATGGCAAGAACGATATACATTCTCGTCGACTAGATAGGACTTCTAGTGGCTAGAGGTTCAAGGGCAAATTTTCGTGAACGCATGCACGCGACTCTGGTAGCACATGCTTGCCTTGCGGTCGGGTTAACGGCCAACCAGGTCAGGTCCGAATTAGCGTGGTAAAGCGGGAGTCGGGGGGCGGAATAGGACAGATTTGCCGAATTGGTCCCCCGGTGGATCGGCTTTGGTCGAAAGATACTATCCTGACACCCTGTCGATCTTCACCCGCCCGTGTCATTGGCCGAAACTTCGGCTTGGAACTCACGTTGTCGCTCAGGCCAGGTGCTCTTGATGTAGACGAGGATAGCCGCGATCTCTGCGTCTGTCAGATCCTCTCCGAAGGCCGGCATGTCGCTCTCGTATCCCGGCACGACGGCCCCGACCCCGCCTTTAGTGATCTGAAAAAGCATGCGGTCTGAATGGTGCCAGGTGTGGCCTGTGTCATCATGCGGCGGGGCCGGCATTCTTCCCGTGTCAAGACGACGACGCCAATCGGGCTGGCCTTCGAGGTTCGCACCATGGCAACTGGCGCAGTTGTCCGCATAAAGCCGTTGCCCTGCCGTGACCTCGGCTGCAAGCACGGGCTCTCCCAAAAACGTCAGTCCCTCGACACGCGGGTCCACCGGTTCCGATTGGGCCAGCACCACGAGGCCGGTGGCCGCGAGCGTGGACACTAGGGCAGCGAGGTGCACTGACCGCCTGACCGTACCCTTCGCCAGTCGGTTCTTTGGCCCCTTATTCATCGGCATAGATTGAGATTCCTTCCGGGCCAAAGGCGTAGGTCCTTAGCGTGCCTGACTTGACCGCAGCCATCCCGGGTGCATTCGCGGGCATTCCCGGCAAGGTGATACCCGTTATCGCCGGACGGGTTTCCAGCAGCCGCTCGATGATGTCGACGGGGACGAGACCGCTGACATAGTAGCCGTCGATCTCGGCCAAGTGGCAGCCGATGCCCTGGGCGGGCACACCGACTTCGACCGAGCGTTTGTCGAAGTCGCGGTCATCCACACGCGTTACGGTAAAGCCGTGTTCTTCGAGATAATCCCCATAGGCATCACAGCAGCCGCAGCCCGGATCGCGCCAGATGGTGATCTGCCTTTCGCTGCCCGCCAGACCGGGTGCCACATCGTCTGTCGCTTGCGCCCAGGCCGATGTGGTCAGGCCCACCATTCCGACAATGCCGCTGCCAATCAGACCAAGCGCGTTTCTTCTCTGCACCCTATTTTCCATCATCGTTCTCCAGTTTCGATCCAGGTTGCGCCGCCGTCACGGCTGATTTTCAAGATGCCGCCCAACAGGGCAGCGATGTAGGTCTCGTTTCTTGAATGAACCGCAACAGTGGTCGCAGCATTGCTGGCCCGCTTTTGCCAGATGACTCCGCCGTCCTGCGATGCCCAGAGGCCCGAAGGCAGCGCGGCATACATCACTTCCGGCGCCGAGGGGGCGCTGGCCAGCGACAGGATCGGTTCACCGCCTGGCAATGGCGCTTCGGACGGTGGGGCTTCACCCGCAACCAATGAGTCCATCGCGTTGCCTGGCCGCACGTCCTGCCAGCGACAAAAGCAATCGGGCACCCGCGCAAGGCCAACCTCGGTGCCCGCATAGATCCAGATACCGCCCATGCCGGTCTCAAGCTCGACCGAAGCCAGAGCAAGAGGATCGCGCTCTGCGTCGTCGAGCCAAGGGCGGTCCATGGCGAGCGACCAGGTTGCACCGGCGTCCTCGCTCTTCCACAACCCGTCGCCGCGAACCGAGGCATAGATCATGTCCGGGTTCCGCGAGGCGATGGCAACGGCATTGATCTCTCCGTCAGGCAGCCCAGCGTCGCTGACGCGCCACGAAGCGCCCCCATCTTCGGAAATGCTGACACCGCCCTTGGCCAACCCTGCGACCACACGGCCGGGCCGGTCGCGATGGGTCGCCAGCGACAGCACGTTCCCCGGTGTTTCTGTCGCGGTCCAAGTCCGGCCGCCATTATCACTGACGAACAGCCCTCCTCTCGCCAGCAGGATGGTATCGCCATCAAAGGCAAGAGCCGCTGGATCACCATCGCTCGCCGCGAGTGCGAACCCCGGCAACATCGAAGCGACGCCGATACTGAGTGCCGCGGTGAGTACCTTGCGCCGGTTTGGCCGACATCCAATCTCAATCGACTTCAATCTGCATGCTCCTCTGCTCATGCGACGCGGATCACGCCCATCATCCCGGCCGCCTGGTGCTCGAGGATGTGGCAATGGAACATCCAGTCTCCGGGATTGTCGGCGACCAGGGCGATTTCCAGCTGCTCGCGCGGCGCGATCAGCACGGTATCTTGCCATTCGCGGAAATCGGTCGGCACCCCATCGCGGCTGATGACTCGGAAGGAGTGGCCGTGCAGGTGGATCGGATGGTCGAAGGCAGTGGCGTTCGTCATTTGGAGGATATGGCTCGCGTCGCGCTCCAATGTCAGGAAGGGGTCGAGCATGTGCCCTTCGGCGGCGACGCCATTGACGAACCACATGCCGCCACCCACAACGCCACCCATCATTCCGCCCATCATGCTGCCGGACTGGCTCAGGCCCATCTGGCGCTCGACCATGGCGCCCATCATGCCCCCGGTGAACAGGATTTCATGACGACGGGCTGCGTTCAGATCAGGTTCGATCAGTGGATTGGCTGGAAGGGCAATTTCCCATTCCGGCGGCGTGGCACGCAGGGGCGTTTCGTCAAAGACGACATCCAGCAGGTTGAATTCATTGTCACGATAGGCGCGGTCGACGATTTGCAGCCTGGTTCCGGGGTCGGCAGGGCAATCGAGCATGATGTCCGCACGCATCGCCGGGCCAAGAACCACGACACCGTCAGGCGCAGCGTGCGGGGTGACCGGCTGGCCGTCGAGTGCAATGATGCGCGCGGAAAGGTCGCCGAAGTCGAGCGCGAAGATGCGGGCGTTCGCGGCATTGATCAGCCGCAACCGGATACGTTCGCCTTGCCGCACCGCGAAGACATCGGGAACACGCCCATTTATCGTGACAGTATTGCCCAGACGGCCCGCATGGCTCATGTCCATGGCTGCGCCGAAGTCATCCGCGATCGATGCGTCCTGCGTCAGCCGCCAATCGTCCAGCATCCAGGTGACATCGCGGTCGACCTGCGGCGGGTTGGGTTCGTCGATGATGAGCGGTCCGGCCAGCCCACGTCCGACCTGCTCGAAACTGCGCTGGTGGGGGTGATACCAGAAGGTTCCGGCATCGATCGCGTCGAACTCGTAGGTGAAGGTTTCTCCGGGTGCGATCGGCTTCTGCGTCAGGTGTGGAACCCCATCCATCGCGTTCGACAGACGAAGTCCGTGCCAATGGACGGTGGTTTCCTCGTCCAGACCGTTTGTGACGGCGATGCGCAGCCGATCGCCTTGCCGAGCCCGTAGCTCCGGGCCGGGAACCTGGCCGTTGAAGCCCCAAACGGGGGTTGCGGGATAAGGTTCTGGGACCAACCTTGCCTGTCCCGGCGCGGGGCGCAGCGAAAAGCTGCGGATTTGCGGCTCGGCGCGCAGAGGCTTTCCGAAAGCCGTGGCGCCGATACCCGCCAAGGACGTTGCAAGAAAAGATCGGCGACTGAAACGGGAACTGATTTGGGAGGACATGGATGAACACTCTCTGATTTCACTGTAAGCCGCCAAAGCAATTGCGCGGCGATGTTCATGGCCCCGCGCAAACGCCCATTTGAGGGCGTCCGGCACGGAGAAACACACGAAGCGCAATCAGCCGCCGTGTGTCAGATCAGAGGTAGAATCGAGGAGGTTGCTGGGCCGGGGGGCCGGATATTCCGTGCGGAACGTCCACGAGCTGGATTTCATGGGCTGCGGTGGCAGCGATCGGGCTGGTACCAGCCGGGATCGAAAGAAGAGCGGCCATTCCCGCAGCATTGCACACAAAATCACAGACGGAACCCATCTTACCGTCTTCCAAGCTGCCGCAGGCGTCGCAATCGTCCATCGCCATCATGCCGCCATCCGTGGAGACCATTGACGAGGCCATGGCAATTGAGCCAGCAGACTGCGCGACCGCGCCGATGGCAAAAGCCACCAGCGAGAGGATACAGATAAGGCGTGCCCAACGTCTCATGATCTTGATCTACTACCCGCGCGATCCGAATGAAAGCGGCACAATATCACGTTTCTTGGAACATCCGAAGGTTGGCTTGTTCAAGTCCTCGGCAAAACGACTTGTTTCAGCGGCAACCACCCGCCCATGACCGCTTGGAAAAGGCCGCGAACAGGGCAAGCGTCCGTTCGCTGACATGGTGCTCGACGCCTTCGGCATCGCGTTCCGCGGTCTCGGGATCGAGCCCGAGGCTCAGGAGAAACCGCAAGACGATCTCGTGGCGATGTCTGCATTCCTTGGCAAGCGTCCGACCTTCCTCAGTCAGGAAGACCGAGCGGTATTTCGCGCGAGTGATCAGGCCGTCCCGCGCCAGACGGCCAAGCGTCTTGGCGACTGTTGGCGCGGTCACGCCCATGCGTGTCGCAATATCGACCGGCCGGGCCTCGCCGTTCTCGTGGATGAGTTCGGCGATCAGTTCGACATAATCTTCCGCCACTTCACTGCGCCGCGCTTCGCGCACACCGATGAAGGCCTCGGCGCGGGATTCGACCGCACGTGCCTCTGCCTCGTTTGAGTCAAGGTTATCATCATCCGTCATGCCGTCACCCTCGCACGATCGGGATTGACTCGTAAAGCCTAAGCGATGATTGTTAGCCGAAGCTAACTTTTTGCGCCGGGACTTTGGCCTGCGTGTCATCTGAGGGGACATCGTCCATGCCTGTCGATACCAGCAAGCGAGGGCGCGATGTGTCGTCCGCCGTGGAGACATCTCGGCCCACAGCGCCACCTGCGATGGTCACGGAGCCAGTATCGGCGTCGCGACGCGCGTTGTTGGTCAGCGGTCTGGTGGCTGCCGGCGGAGCGGCCGTGGCCGCGAGCCGCGCGCAATCCCAGGCAACGCCCGACCCGATGGCGGGGCATGCGATGTCCGGCGGGGCGGTCGATCCGTATTCGGCCCATGACAGTGGCATGGCGCATGGCAACATGACGATGGTCGGCCAAGTCGACCACGCCCGGAACGGGTTCGACCCGACGGCCATGCTGACCGACTGGGAGACCGGTCGCACCGAAGTCCTGCCGGATGGGCGCACGTTGCGAACGTTCGAGGTGGACGCCATCGACGTGGAGATCGAGATCGCTCCCGGCGTTTTCTTTCCCGCCTGGACGTTCAACGGCCGCGTGCCAGGCCCCGCCCTGCGAGCGAAGGAGGGCGAACGACTGAGGATCGTCTTTCGCAACCTCGGGTCACACCCGCATTCCATGCATTTTCACGGCATTCACTCGGCGCGGATGGACGGCGTTCAAGGCGCCGGGCTGATCGATCCGGGCGAGGAGTTCGTTTACGAATTCGATGCCAAGCCCTTCGGCTGCCACCTCTACCATTGCCATACCCTGCCACTGAAACGGCACATGCACAAGGGCATGTACGGCCTTTTCGTGGTCGATCCGGATCCGGCGCGCCACCCCGAATTTGCGGCCGTTGCGGCGTCGCGTGTGCTGGGCAGCCCGGAAAACGCCGAATGGCAGGAACTGGCGATGGTGATGAACGGCTTTGACACCAATTTCGATGGTGAGAACGAGGTCTATGCCGTAAACACGGTCGGCCAAGCTTACATGAAGGCGCCGATCCGGATCGACAAGTCGCGCCCGGTGCGCATCTACCTCATGAACGCGACCGAGTTCGATCCGATCAACTCGTTCCACCTGCATGGGAATTTCTTCGACTATTACGACACCGGCACCCAGCTCACGCCGACCCTACGCACGGTCGATGTGATCATGCAGTGTCAGGCGCAGCGCGGCATCCTCGAGTTCAGCTTCGCCGATCACGAGGACGGGATGTATATGTTCCATGCGCACCAGGCCGAGTTCACCGAACTTGGCTGGATGGGCTTTTTCGACGTGCGAGAGGCCGGAGCATGACCGATCATATCCAACGCAGCCGCCCGCCAATGACCCGCCTGCTTCTCGTCCTCGTGCCGCTGGCCGTCATGCTGGGCGCCTTTGTCTGGATCGCCTCGCTCGATCCCTTGCGCGGCTTCAACAACGGCGCCCCCCCGGTCGAGGCGCTGACCGTCGAACGGACGATCCTCGATAGGTCGGGGATATCGCTCAGGGTGCGCGCCGGCGGATCGGAAGCGATGGTGGTCGCGCAGGTTGCCGTGGATGATGCATACTGGACCTTCACGCAGGAACCGGCGGGGCCGATTGCCCGCGGCGATGCGGTCTGGCTGCGCATTCCCTATCCGTGGGTCCTTGGCGAGGCCCATCATATCAATCTGCTGACGAACACAGGCGCGACCTTTGGGCACGAGATCGCGGTGGCAGTTTCGACGCCAAGTCCCACCTGGGGGCAACTTCGGCTCCAGGCGGTGATCGGGGCGATCGTCGGCCTTTTGCCGGTAGCGCTTGGCCTGATGTTCTATCCGGCCATGAAGGGCGTCGGGCAAAGGGGGATGAACTTTCTGCTGGCGCTGACGGTCGGGTTGCTGGCCTTCCTGCTGATCGACACCATATCCGAGGCACTGGAGCTATCGGCAGAAGCGGCCGCGATATTCCAAGGTTCTGCCATGGTCTGGCTGGCGGCGCTTACAAGCTTTCTTCTATTGATGGCTATCGGGCGCTGGCGCGGCAATCCGGAAGGCATCGCGCTTGCGTTCTACATTGCCCTCGGGATCGGGCTTCACAACTTCGGCGAAGGGCTGGCAATCGGCGGCGCATTCGCCGCCGGGTCGGCGGGGCTTGGAACTTTCCTCGTCCTAGGCTTTGCCTTGCACAATGTCACCGAGGGCATAGGCATCGCCGCCCCGATGCTTCGTGCCCGGCCAACGCTTTGGACGTTTGCCGCTCTGACCCTGCTCGCCGGTGGCCCGGCCATCCTCGGAATGTGGGCGGGCAGCCTTGCCTATGCGCCGCAATGGTCGGCACTGGCACTCGCCGTCGGAGCGGGTGCGATCCTGCAAGTCATGGTCGAGGTCAGCGCCTACCTTGTACGTCAAAACGCCGACAGGCAGGCGGCGCTGATGTCACCAGCCGTACTGGTCGGGTTTCTGGGCGGCATCGCCTTCATGTACGCGACGGCGGCATTGATCAAGATCTGAGCGGTGATCGGCTGTTTCGGCTTCATGGGGCGGTCGCCCAGCTCTATAAACTGACCCCGTCTGTCCACGGGGGACTGTTGCATTGTTTCTCGTGGTGCACGGTAGCCCAGCAGGACGCCAGGGTCATGCAGCGTTCTCAAACAGCCCGCGGATGAATTCGATCTCGCCCTTGACGCCTGGCTTCTTGCGATGGATGTGCCCGCGTTTGATTGTGCGGATTGTCTCGATGCCGCTGAGGGTCGCCTTGGCCGATCGCAAGGATCGAAAGCTCTGCCGGTATCCGAGTAGCCGTTTCATCGCCGCGTGATCGCTCTCGATCAGATTGTTGCGCCACTTCCGATCGATATGCCGGATGCTGTCAAAGTGAGGATCATACTGGTGATTGAGCTCTCGAATGACGCGCCGATAGCTGTGCGCCTTGTCCGTCACGATTGTAGCTGGCCGGTGCAGCCGAACACGCTCGATGGCCTTTTTTAGGAAGGCCCTCGCCGCCTTGGCGTCGCGTCGCGCGGTGAGGCGGAAGTCGACCATCTGGCCGTTGGCATCGATGGCGCGCCAGAGATAGCGCCACTTGCCACCGACGCGGATGTAGGTTTCGTCGACATGCCAGTCTATACTCGCACGGCGCAGGTGTTTCTCGGTGCGCCGGGTCAATTCGGGGCCGAACTTCTGAACCCAGCGACAGATGGTCGACCGATCAACGGTGACATCGCGCTCTGCCAGGAGATCGACCACATCCTGATAGGATAGTGGATAACGCAGGTACCAACGAACAGCACACAAGATGATCTCACGCGGAAAGCGATGATGCTTGAACGGGGATTTTCGCGGCATGTCCAACCTCAAAAGCGCAAAAGTGGCCAAACCAACCGATTAATGCAACAGTCCCGTCAGGTGCGAGTTGCGCAACAGCGCCGCATGGGTTGTGCGCTACTCTACCATAATACCCCACAAATGAAGATCATGCGATAACCCACTGAAAAACAATGTCTTTCTAAGGGTTCGTGCAGGCCTTCCGCAGCAGCGTAGCATCTCGGCCCCACCACCCCACTTTGCCGGACGGGCCTTGGAAACAACGCCCGTGCCGCCCTTACCCGCGGATAAGTTCAGCCCAGCCCGTCGATCAACGACGCCACCGCCCGCTCCAATCTCGCCCGGTCGATCGAGGAAAAATCCCTGTCCACCTTGATCTCTAGCCGTCCCGGCCCCGCGGTGCACTTCACCTGCCCGGCGCTGCTGCCAATGTGGAAGGTGGTCTTGGTCTTGCTCGCCTCCCCCTCGGCCCGCGCCCTGCCCTTCCGGCTTGGCGCCCGCACCGCCTCCGCCTCCGGCGAAAGCGCCCGCCGCAGCACCGCCTGCTCCGCCTCCGCGTCACCCTCTTCCAGCGCCGTCAGCTCGCCACGCAGCCGCGCCACCAGCTCCGGCCGCTCCTTGATCTCCCGCGCCAGCGACACCCCGAGCGCCCGCGGAATCTCCGTCGGAAACCGGAGCGCATCGCCCATCTCGTCGAGCAGGAAGGCAAAGGAGCGGATGTAGCTGCGCTTGGAATAGGGCGAGGACTGGAACAGCGCCGCCACCGCCGAGGTGAGGTCGTCCACGTCCGTCTGCGGGTCCGCCGCATAGTTCTGAGCCGCCCGCGCCATCTCGGCAAAGGAGAGGTCCTTGCGCACCACGTTCTCGTCGACCATCCGCCGGTAGAGCCCGGCAATGTCGGCCTCCCCGCCCATAATCAGCGCCGGGATCCGCGCCCAGGCCCCCTCCCCCGTCTCGTCCCGCAGCCGCGTGTAGGCCAGCAGCCGCCGCTGCCCCTGCACCAACTCGTAGCCGCCGCCATCCGGGCGCGGCAGCACCCGGATCGGGTTCGACAGGCCCAGCTCGCGGATCGAGGTCACAAGGTCGTCCAGCTCCAGGTCCTCCCCCGGCATCCGGTCGCGCAGCAGCAGCCGCGTGTGGACCTCCTCCAGCGGCACATCCTGCACCACGTGCCCGGCTTCCCGCAGCGCCACATACTCATGCGCCAGGGCGTCGTTCTCCTCCCGGATCGCTTCCGCCGCCGTGCGCCGCGCCTTCAGCGCATCCGCGTTCTCCACGATCGCCGAGGCCATCGGTCCGCGCCGTCCGGTCGCCGATTTCACTTCCGGCGCCGCCTGCTCCTCCGGCATCTCGATATCGAATACCCGCCGCTTCTTGCTCATGCCTCAGCTCCCTCGATCTCGGTCTTATCCGCGGGTAAGCCCGCCTCTCCCATCGCCCGCCAATGCGGCAGCATCACCCCCTCGAACTCATCGAACGCCCGGTCGAAGCTCGCCCGCGCGCGCCGCCATGTCTCCCGCGTCATCTCGCGGTAATCCATCTCGTAGATCGAATTGAGGAAGCGCCCCGATTGCTCCACGGCCCGCGTCATCTCGATCGGGTGCTCCGCCAGCCGGTCCCCGAAGACCTTCCCGAACGCGTCGAACATCGCCCGGTGCAGATCGTTCCCCGGCTCGTAGCGGGTCAGCAGAAAGCGCACGTCATGGAACGCCTTGGGCAGCTTCACCTTATCTGCCGATAAGGTATCGTCAAACCCGTCCGCGAGATCGCCAAGCGCCTCCGAAAGCTGGCCGATGAAGGAGGTGGTGCTGTCATACTCCCAGTAGCCGGGGCCAGAGGGAATATAGAGCATGTCCGCCGCAAAGACCGCATTCATCGACTGGTAGCCGATGGCCGGCGGGCAATCGAAGAACACCAGGTCCCACTGGTCCTCCGGCAGCTGGTCGAGGAAGCGGTTCACCGCCGCGAAGAACGACCATTCCGGGTTCAGGTGCCGATACTGGGCCGAGGCAAACTCGACGAAGGCCGCGTTGGCACAAGAGGGGATCAGGTCGATCGTCGGCCAGTTGGTTGGCTGGATGAAGTCCGCGATCCGCAGATCCTGCAGCCCCAGGTCGGTGATACTGCTCGGAATCCCGCGCTGGGGCAGGGCGGCCCCGCTCGCCGCGCCGCTCGGCGCGTTGTTCTGGGCCTCCGTCTCGCGCACCAGGTCCCGCGCCATGATCCCCCAGACGGTGCGCTCCTCGCTCACGTCCGTCAGCCCCATCGAGTGGCTTAGCGTCGCCTGCGGATCGAAATCCACGCAGAGCACCCGGTGGCCCTTCAATGCCGCCGCATGGGCGAAGTGCAGTGCCACCGTCGATTTCCCGGCACCGCCCTTGAAGTTGGCAATCGCGGTGCGGAAGGCGCGCCCCGCAGGCCGCTCCGGCATCAGCGACTTGCCCCGCGGTTTCAGCTTGCGCCGCAGCGTGTTCACCTCTTCCAGCGTGAACCACCGCTGCCGCCCATCCGGCTCCACCCGCCCGGCGGGCAGCGAAGGGTCCGCCGCCATCTTGCCGCGAAAGGTCGACTGGTTGAGCCCGAAGACCAGCTCCGAAACCTCCCAGGAGGAGAACCGTCGCAGCGTCTTCTCATTCTCCGGAGAGAAGGTCTGCTGCCGGATCCATCCCTGCATCTTGAGCGATTTCGTCTGGAGTTCTCTCAGATCATTATGTGTAAGCATGCTGCCTCGGACGTAGATTTCTGCCTGAGCGCAATTTACGCTGAATTTGCATTTCTTGTCGAGATTCATAAAATGAAAAGGGCAGGGCGGCTTATCCGGCGATAAGCCCCTGCGTCCAAGGGCTTCGAAGCGCCACCCGATTCGATTCGCCTACCCCCGTCCGGGGCCACTTCACCAGGGTCGGCCCGCCAGAATTGGGGTGACACAGAGACGACCCCCGCCACATCTTGGGGGGACATCGGGCCGCGATAGGGGGACATCCTGAACGTCCCCTAATACCAAGAACATACCAATTTCATTCTCATTTGAGATTCAAGATCAGGGCCCTCGAACGGGAATCCTTGACAACGCCCCCCAATCCAACGCTAATCGCTCCAAGATCGGGAAAAGCGTTGGAACACGGCGCTCAGGTCAGCCTCTCGTCAGATAGAGGCATCCATCCCGGTGAGGCAGAAACGGCGCTAGACCGGTCGAGGAGCAATGACGTGACGGGGTACATCAGGCCAACAGCACAGTTACGCCGGATCACCGGCCCGGGCGCATCGTCCGTCAAATACGATATTCTCACCGCCCTCCTTGTCACCGCCGCCCGCGGCGATCCCGTCGACTCCCGCCTGGCGCTCCGCCTCTCCCTGGTGATCACCGCCCGGTTCAACTGGCGCACCGGCACCTTCGCCGTCGGCCAAAAGGAAATCGCCCGGATGTGGGGCGTGACCGAGCGCACCGCCAAGCGCGAGATGGCCGAGTTGCGTCGCCGCGGCTGGATCACCGTCAGCGTGCCCGCCGCTCGGGGCCGGGTCACCCAGCACGCCATTCAGCTTCCCGCCGTCCTTCGCGCCACCATGCCGCACTGGAGCGCGGTCGGCCCGGATTTCTTCGCCCGGATGAGCGATGCGCCGGAGCCGGAGCGGGAAGGGGAGGGGGCCGCCAACGTCGTGCCGCTCCACCGCGATCCGCTGCCCCTGCCCGCCGAGGACGGCACCGGCTGGTCCCTCGCCGCCGAGCGCCTGCGCGCCCAGGATCCTGCCACCTACAATGCTTGGTTCGCCCCGCTTCAGCCGGTGGACCTCGAAAGCGGCATCCTCACCCTGATGGCGCCAAACCGGTTTCAGGCCGATTACGTCCGCACCCACTACCACACCCGCCTCCTGGCCGCCGTCGTCACCGAAAACCACAGCATCCGAGAGGTGCAGATCACCGTCGCTGCGCCCTGAGAGGGCAGGGGGGGGGGCGCATCTTCGTCGAAATCCGCTGTATCAGAGCCGTTTCACAGCCCCGCGGCCTTTGTCAGGTTCACCCGGAACCTGTCCCGCCGGCGCTGGTAGCGCCGCGTCATCTCCGCCGAGGCATGCCCAAGCTGCTTCTGCACATAACGCTCATCCACCTCCGCCGAACTGGCCAGCCCGGCCCGCAAAGAATGCCCCGAGAACAGCGCCAGCCGCTCTCTTTCCGGCAGCTCCCCCCGGATCCCGGCGTCCATCACCGTCTTCTTCACCAGCCGCGCCACATGCCTATCATTCAGCCGCGCCTCCAGCGCCCGTTTGCCATCCCGTGAGGTGCGCACGAAGACCGGCCCGAAGTCGATCCGCGCGAAGTGCAGCCATTGCTCCAGCGCATGCACCGGGCAGCTCTGTTCCGAAGAGCCGCGCCCGACTTCCACCTCGCGCCAGCCGGTCTTGGCGTTCAGCACCAGCAGAGCGCCTTTCTCCACGATCTCGATCCAGCCGCCGGAGTCGGGCGTGTCGTCCTTGTGTACGTCGAGGCACACGATCTCCGAGCGCCGCAAGCCCCCCGCATAGCCCAGGAGCAGGATCGCCCGGTCCCGCAGTCCCCGTAGGTCGTGGGGCAGGGTGGCCACCATCGCCAGAATATCCTCCGGCAGGATCGCCTCCTTCTGCACCGGCGGGCGCGCATGCTTGCGCCGGATGCCGGCCAGAACGCTGGAAATATGCCTGTCACGGCGGTCGAGGCTGAAGCCCCGCTGCGTGTAGTTCCACGACAGCCCCGAAAGGCGGCGCTCGATCGAGCTCACCGAGAGGGCAGGGGAGGGGCCTGCGGGCGCCGCGAGATCTGCCATGTAGAGGCCGATCAGCTCCGGCGAAGGGGGCAGGGGGTCCGCGCCCGTCATCCGGCACCAACGGGCAAAATGCGCCCAGTCCTTCGCATAGGCCTTCAGCGTGTTCTCCGAAGCCGCCTGCGCGGCGTAGGTGCGCGCGGTCTCCACCAGCCTGTCGAGCGCGCCGGAGCCGGGCACCTCGGCGGGCAGGGCGATCGCCCCGGCCTTGTCTTGCTCGGGAGGTAAGCTCATATTATACTCCTGTGAAATACGCATGACTCGGGAGGCTCGGATGGGCCGCGTCAAAGTGAACCTCACGCTGGAAGCCGATGTCGCCGAGAGTGCCCGCACCCTCGGCCTCAACATGTCGCGCCTCGCCGAGGCCGCCATCGTCGAGGCCACTAGGCTCGAGCGCAATCGTCTCTGGCGGGCGGAAAACAAGGCCGCGATCAATGCCTATGCCGAGGAGGTCGCCGCAGAGGGCCTGCCGCTCGCGCCCTTCCGCAGCTTCTGAGCCGCGGCCCGCATGGCGCAGTTTGATCTCTACCGCCTCACCGGGGGCCAGCTGGTCGTGGACCTGCAGACGGATCTCATCGGCATCGACGCCTCCCGCATCGTCGCCCCCCTGCGAGAAGCCGGCCTCTACGCCGCCTTCCCCGGCCTCACCCCCACCGTCACCCTCGACGGGGCGCAATGGATCGTCCGCACACAGGAACTCGCCGCCATCCCCGGCGCCGAACTCAAGGAGCCCGTCGGATCCCTGGCTCACCACCACGACACCCTGAAACGCGCCCTCGACATCCTGATCGACGGCATCTGACCCGCCACCCTCGCCATACTCCCTGCAAGCAACGCCCAAACACGTTCCTGACCGCCAGTTCTCGGTATTTTGTCCTATCGCGACCTGCATATCTTTATACGGTCGATAATGCAAACTTATTGGACATTACGGGCGCCGGTAGGGTGGGGCGGTTTGCACAGCATATTGTGGACGAAAGCGCCGCGAGAGATTAGGCTTGTGGCATGACATACCAGCCCGCCACGATCTCCGACGACCAGAACACCCTACCGCAGCTACCGGGCTGGGTCATGTCCAAGCGGGCCGAAACCCTTGAGGATGTGGCGTTTTTGTCCGGCGCGGCGCTGGCCCATCTCAATCTTGTGCAGAGCCGGGACGACGTGCCCCAGAGCTTGCTCCGGGCGCGGATGTCGCTGCGGGCCGCGGAGGCTTGCGTGGCGCAGTCGGGACGCCCGGAACGGGCGAGAGAGCTGCGGGATGCGGTGGCGTTTCTGCAACCCGGCGACAATCCGGGTCCCGCTGGCGAGGTCTACCAATGCTGGCGGCGCGCGGTAGAGCGACCGGTGTCTGTCAAGGCGCTGCATCGGGCCTTGCCTGAGATTGAGGCGGAGCAGATCGCGGCCTGGCTGGACGCGGGGCAGGGGGCGCCGGTCCGGCGGGCCGCGGCCGCGCTGCAGGCGGTTCTGGAGGATCGATCGCGGGATCTCGCCACGGCAGTGATCCTGGCTGATGCGGCTTTGGGGCAAGGGCTCGGATGGTCTTATGTCCTGCCGCTTCTGGCGCTCGGTCTGAGCCGTGCCGATCTGCGGAAGAGCAGCGCAGACCTGCAACTGGCCTGTCATCGGGCAATTGGGACGGCAGCGCTCGAGTCAACGCGGGAGGCGGCCGACCTGGCCCGCCGCGCGGCGCGCCTGAAGGCCGTGGCCCCAAAGTTGCGGGCCAGGGGAGCCGAGGAGGCTGTGGCGTTGTTCCTGACGCAGGATGCCGTCGCGCCCACGTCGCTGACTTCGCTGCGGTCCGACCGCGCTGCGCGCCGGTTCTGCGACCGGTTGGTAGAGCTAGGCGCCGTGCGCGAGCTGACCGGGCGCGACACATTCCGGCTTTACGGGGTGTGATGATGGCCAAGGACAACCCCGAACCCGATCTGGACCGCGAGCTGGAGAACCTGCCGGCCGAGCTTCGGTGGCGCGAATGGATTCGCCGGATTGAGGCGGTGCTGTTTGCCAGCGCCTCGCCGGTGCCGCGCGAGGACCTCGGCCGGGTGGTGGGGCAGGGCGCTTCGGTCGACCTCCTGATTGAAGACCTTATCGCCGATCTCGAGGGACGGTCGTTCGAGGTGGCCCGGGTTGCCGGCGGCTGGATGCTGCGCACCCGGCCGGTCTATGCGGCGGCGATCCGGGCGGCTGCGGATGTGGGCGAGCAGGACCTCGACCTGCGCGAGTACGATATCGCGGTCCTGGCCGCCATCGCCTATCATCAGCCGATCACTCGGGACGGGCTGAGGGACATCTTCGGCAAGGAGATCAGCCGAGATCTGATCGGCCGGCTGCATGCTCGCGGCCTGATCGGCACGGGCCCACGGTCGCCGCGGCGCGGGGCGCCCTATACCTACGTGACGACGGATCAGTTCCTGATCGCCTTCGATTTGGAGTCGCTGCAAGACCTGCCGGATCGGGAGCAGCTGGAAGATGCGGGCGTGTTGTCCGAGACTGGGACATGAGCCTGTGGTGTGAACAGAAACCGACGGCGGCCTCCACTATTTCGCGGTGCCGGCGCGCGCGCAGATTGGTTCAAGCGTGGTCCATATGTCATCGACGACCTGCGCAAGGCTCATGCCTTCGATCTCGGTGGCCTCGGAATAGGCGTGCCACTGTGCGGACTTTGTTGGGTCGGTGGCGAACTCCTGGGAAATACCTGGCGGTCGCTCTTTCGGGACTTCCGTCTTACGACGCTCAAAGGTCTTCTCGATGCTGGCCAGCAAGTCCTCCAGATCGAGATCGATGGCCTTTGGCAGCGCCCATAGGTCGTAGTAGTCCTTCATCCGACCATTGATGACACCGAGCGCGACGACCGCCTGGAACTTCTCCGCAATGACCGTCTCTGGGGAGTAGGCGCGGGCCGATGCCGAGGGAAAGTCGAGCAGAGAACCGTAGTCGAGCATGTAGTCGGGGTTTCCAAGTGCGTCTCCGAATCCGACATCGATCGTGATCGGGATCCGCGTTTTCTCGAGATACGCGGTCGTCTTCAGGCGCAAGCCGCCGTAGACCTGATCTTCCCTGATCGGGGCCGCGGTAAGACTGGCGTCGTCAAAGATCAGCCCGTCATCTGCGTCGATTGAGAGAATCTCCGCGATGGTCTTTTTCAGGGTTGCCTCGTCCTCGGCGCCGAACGACAGGAAGTCGATGTCTCGGGTAAACCGGCCCCTGTCCTTGGTCCAGAGAGTCACGAGCATGCCGCCCTTCAGAACGAACCGATCGCGGTGTGCCGACACCGACAGGCGGTAGATGAGCCGTTCCAGTCCGAATGCGACCAACACCACGTCGAAGGCCTGTCCCTCCGCGCGTGCGAGGTTCAGCAGTCTCTGACGCACCGACGCAGCGATGTTCCTGGGATTGTCAGCCATTCGACATCACTGCCTCGAGGTAGGGACGCATTTGGTTCCAAGCCCCGTAATTCTTCGCTGCCTCGACAATGGCTGAAGGAGTCGCCTTCCGTTGTTCAATCGCCGCCTTGAGCGCCTCGATGGCGACCGATCGATCGACGAGGCGCTGGTTCCGGAATGCGTCGGCGAGCGTCTTCGATATCGTGTACATCCTTATTGTCGCCTCGCCCAGCTGGTGCTCCTCGACGCCGCCGGAGAAATAGGGTTCACGAAACCGGACAGTTCGGACCTTCGGGTATGTGATCTTCGGCTCCCAATCCTTGGCGCCGATGGCGATCCAGACACGGCGCGGCAGTTGATCGGTGAGGTCGTGGAACGCCAGTGCCGATGTGAGGCAGATGACGGCTTTCGGTGCGCGCTTGGCGATTTCGATCAGGTTTTCATGCGTATCGGGGGCGCTGTCGGGCAGGCCGTAAAGCCCCCGGCCAAGCCGGAGGATCTCTCCGGACCGCACCGCGCGAGAGATCGCTGCCGCTGAGACACCGGCATCCTCGAGCTCCCGTGCGCGCGCCGGCGCATGGGTTTTCAGGTGTTCGAGGAGGCGCTGCCTCTGTGTCAGTTCGCGTGGCATTGATGGATAACCTCGGACAATTTCGCATGCCGTCCGAGGTTTTCTAACACGACTTCCTTTTAAGTGCCAAGATCGCCGCCAGACGAACACCTTCGATGACGGAGTTGATGAGCAAACAGCAGTGGGATACCGGGAGATTCCCAAGGCATCGTTCAATGACCTCGTTAACCGCTGTCTTCACCGCTGGGGCCTGATCAATGTCATCAACCCCATCAGGAGCAGGAGATCTGCGCTCCGGCCTGCATGAACGCCATCGGCCATGAGTGCCAGTGTTCCTGCATGAGGGCCAACCACGGCCAAGGCGACGATGGCGGCTGGTTCTCGACGAGCGAGGCCTTCGCGGCTCGATGGGGTGACCGTCAGCTCGCCTGTCGTCTCATGACGGTCAGCTCAGAAAAGTAGGGGCCCGGCCGATACGGCCAGGCCCTGCGAAAGGTGCGCGGATGATGCTCTCGGTCAGATAGAAGGCCGGTCGCGGACAAGTCACATCTTGGGGCGATCCCGTTCCGGAACCTCCCACGGGTCTTCCAGGGTGACGATGCCGTAGCGGTCGCCGTCGTGGCCGGCCTTCGGGAGAAAGGTGATCATCCCGATATCCAAGATCATCCCCTTGTCGTGCATATGCTGCTGCCGAAAGTGACCGAAGTGCGTGAGATACCCGAGGCCTTCCAGCTCGAGGCACAGCGCGGAGATCGCTGCCGAATACTCGAGCCTCTGGCCGGCGCTGCTCATATCCCAGATCCCGTCAAGATCGGTCATCCAGTCCGAGATCGCGGCAGTCAGTTCGAGGGCATCGCCTGCCTCCACCGCGCCCGCGTTGATCAGGAGCCCGTGCCATTCGCGGTTACGGGAATAGAAATCGTTGGGCTTCCTGATGGGGAACGTGGGCACGAGCACCGTCTTTTTCAGGGCGCGCTCCATTTCCTCCTGCTGGCGCTTCTCCTGCTCGGGTGTCGGCTTGGAGAAGACCGTGATGTCGAATCCGAGGCCGCGCGCAAGGCTTCGCAACGTCTGCACCTCGGGCACGTGCCGACCGCTTTCCACCTTCTGGATCGTGCGGACCGTCAACCCGGAGGCGTCCGCCAGGTTCTCCTAGGTTAGAGAGAACATCTTGCGGATATACTTGCACTGGCTCGCGATATACTCGGCGTCTCGTTCCATCGTCTCCATCAGATCACTCCATGTTGCTGACAGGAATAGCATGGCACGCCGGCTCCTTGGGCGTCCCCGAACGCAACCCGAACGCTGGCGGTCATCCCGACCCCGGGCCGCTGTCCTTGCACCAGTCAATCCGCCCCTGCCGGATCCAGAAGTGACACCGGCATTCGTTCGTCTGGCGGACCGACGGCGAGATGGTGGGGCGCCTCAGCCAGTCTGACATGGCCGTCCACCTGGGTCTCCGGTTCTTGCTGAGGGACAGCTTGATGGTTTCGCCGCACCCACCGGGGCAGTGGAAGCAGGCCCATTTGTCGACGCCATCGCGCACGATGGTCATCTCCCCCGGCACGATCTGATCCGGCGTCGGGTGTGTGGGTGTTACCCTGGCAAGCAGGTCACTTCGTGGAATGAGGCGGAAGAGCTCGAGGCTCTTCCGCAGAATGTCGATCATCATCCCGCTCACCCGATGCGATCCAGGAACGGCTCGATGTCGCCGAGGCCCCAGTATTCCTCGCTGCCGCAGACCGGGCAGTCGGACCGGGGCTGCGCCGCCTGCGAACGCTCGAAGCCTTTGTCGAGCTTGCGATAGCGTTGCCATGTCCATCCGCCGCCGCCGCGGAAGTCGACGAGACCGGCAAGAAGTTCGTTCACTGCCATGGTGGCGGCCTCGGAGGTGAAGGTCACGACGGCCGGCGCGGGATTACCAGCGCCGCGAACATAGGCCTCGGTCTTCTGCCGTTCATATTCGGCGGGGTCCGATCGCTGGAGGTCCTCCTCGCGAGCCCTGACGCGATCGACTGTGCCGCGGCAGCCGTGGCACGCCGACGTGGGAAACAGCACGCTGACCCGCGCGGCCATCTCGAGGAGGCCGGGCTCACCATCGTCACGGGGCATGAGGACCAGCCCGACATCGATGACCGGGATCAGGTAGAAGTGCGCCACGCGGTTCAGGTAGAGGCGCCCGGCGTGATCGTCCGTGCATCCGAAGATGACGTCGCAGGATTTCAGCGCGTCACGGATATGCGGCGCATCCACCCAGCCGTTCATCGACCGGATGTCGACGTCGAGGCCCATCATCGTCACCTCGCGCGCCATGACGTCGACCTTGGGCACCGCGTTGTCAGCATCCTTCCGGGTCGCGCCATACAGGCGGTTCAGGTTGGAATGCTCGACCACGTCATCGTCGATGACCACGATGCGCCCCACGCCGAGGCGGGCGAGGAGCTGGACCACCGGGCTGCCGGTGCCGCCGCAGCCGACCACGGCAACGGAGAGCTGCTTGAGGAGGCCGTTGACCTCCGGCCCGAAGGCCAGTGCCTGCCGGGCCAAGGCTTCCGACGGGGTCGGTACGTCGGTCGACTGGATCTCGAGCCGAGTGCCGATGACGGTCACGCGGTGACAGGGCAGGGGTGTCATGTCGTCTTCCCAGATCCGTGCCCGGTAGAGGCTGTCACCGACCTGCACGACGCTCACCAGGCGCGTCCCCTCGCCGTTACGGTTCCGGGCCATGGTGAAGAGGTCGCGCTCGTTGCGATCGTCCTGGTCCGAGAAACCGTCGAAGCCTCCCGGGTGACTATGAACGATCGCCGGCACCAAGCCTTCCTCCTTGGCCCGGCGACAGAGCTGGGCGAAGGAGTTGGTATTCCAGGTGACGTGCTTGTCGCTGGCATCGACGCGGTCCTCCTGCGGGATCGCGATGACCTCGTAGGAGGTGTAACGGGTCCGCGGCTCGAGGTCCCAGGGGTCCTGCGCGATCTCGCTTTTGCCGAGCAACATGTAGGCGGCGCCCTCGTGCCCACGGGGGTGCGCGAGCAGCGCCTGCAGCTTGTCGCGATGACGGGCGTGGAGGGTGATGTCGCTGCGCTTCATGCCGCCACCTCCAGGGCCTCTTCGACCCGCTTCAGCATGGTCCAGATGCCATCCGTGCCGGGACGCCACTGGTTGTTATGGCGAGACCAGCGCTGCCAGTTCTGGCCATCAAAGGCCTGGCGTGCCTGCGTGCAGCGGGGCTCACGCTGGCCGGCAAGGAGCTTCAGATGCGGCACGGCGTAGAACATGTCGGGGGCGACCTCGGGATAAGAGGGCGGCAGCAGGATCAGGATATCCGCCCGGGCGACCTGATACTTGCCTTCCGGCAGCGTGATCCCGGTGAGGATCACGCCCTTCTTTCCGCCTTCGATGACCTCGCGAACGGTGATGCCGCGACCCTCGAGGTAGCGGCGATCCTGACGGGGGAGGAGGCTCATGCCGCACCCCCTTCCGTGGTCTGTGGCACGCCGGTGAAGAAGTGCTCCAGGCCAGCATCCGCGAGGCAGATCAGATCGGTGTCGCCGACCAGGATGTCATCCTTGCCGGGGATCACCTGCCAGACGGCGAACTTGGCGGGATCGACCCCGGCCAGCTTCTTGAGCACGCGCCCGCTGATGACCTTGTGGCCCCACTCGAGGCGCTTGCCATCGATGTCGAAGCGGAAGGATTCCGCGCTCGGGAACACCAGGAAGCGCTCGACCTGGCCGGGGCGCAGGTCCGTGGTTTCCTCGAGGCGAAGTTCCTCGAGTTCACCATTGCGCAGCGACTGGAACACGAGGTGTTCCTCGGCCTTGCGGAAGCCGGCCCCCTCGATGATCTGGCGGCCGGTGGGCGTCGGATCGTCGATGACGGCGTCGGTGAACTGGAGGTCGTGGTCGCCGACCTGGACCTTGTAGGGACCGTGGTCGCGGGGCTTGCGGCCGGCCTTCAGGGCGGCCAGGAGATCTTCGATTTCGATCGGTTCGGTAGTCATGGCAGTGATCCTCTTATTGCCTGCTCGACGCCCGCAGCAGGCGCCTTCAAAGGTGCATGCGCGGCACAAGAGGGTTCGCGTTCGCAGCCTTCACATTTTTTTTCGGATTTTCTTGACCGCGGTAGCTCGCTGCGTGCGCATATACATTTGAAGAGCAGCGAATACGGCGATTGGCATGGCGAAAGACACACCCCAGGAGTTCCATACTCTCAAGGAGTTCACTGACGAACTGGACCTTCTCTTCCGCGATGATGTCGCACTCAGGAAGCTCCTTCAGAAGGCGCGGAACTGGTGCATCCGGAACAACCGGGCCGGCGACGAGGAGGAGGTCCTTCAAGAGGCCGTCATGAGGGTGATGAAGAGCGAGATCACCGGGACGCGCCAATGGCCCAAAGGCGTTGCTCTTATCGACTTTCTCTCCGGTGTGATGAGGAGCATTGCATCGGAGCGCCCCCGGATCGGGTTTCGCAAGAACACCGACAAGGACATGGAGGCCGCGAAGGACATCGCCTCGTCGTGCAACCAGGAAGGGCAGCTCTTCGAGAAAGAGTTCATGGCCCGCTTCATGGCGCTCTTCGAGGGTGATGACGATGCACAGCTATACCTCCTGGCTCTGGAGGAAGGGCAATCGAAGTCCGAGATCATGACGGACCTCGACTGGAATGAAAGGGAATACAACACGGTGGTGCAGCGGGTCAAAAGGACACGCAACGCCCACCCGGAAATGAAAGAGATGCTCGATGGCGAAGGATAAGAAGACTTTTCAAGATCGCCTGGCGGAGGAAATCGACGAAGCTATCACGAATGGTTCCGACGAGGATGTTCGGAAAGAGGCTGATGAGGCCGGAGAGGACATTGCTGCTTTCGGTGATCGCATGAGGGCTTGGCTGGAGACCGCGAAAGACGAGGTCGCCGAAATGGCAATGAAGGAAGCCAAGGCTGCGGCTGAGAAGGATCGTGCGACGCGCGAACAGAATGTTGTTTCCATGCCCCAGCGTAGGCCAGGGAGCCGCCCCGACAGCTTCATGCCGGACACCGTGGCCGCGCGCCATGGAAAGAAGCTGTCCGAGAGAGACAGAAAAGGCATCGAGAAGGACCTGGAAGACCTGTTCGACGATGACGCTTGGCCCGACAAAAAGGGCGAAGACGAATGACCCATTCTCCGCGTCGTGCTGAGGAGATCCTCCAGGCCTTGCGCCTGAAGCGACCGGAAGACATCAACCTTGAAGCCATTGCCTGGCTTCAAGGTGCCAAGGTCGACTACCGGGAAATGGACGGATGTGAGGCGTGCATCCATGGTCGAGCCGACGTCGGCCGCGCGATAATCGCCGTGAATGACGCGCATGGAAATCTACGGCGCCAGAGGTTCTCCCTCGCACACGAACTGGGGCACTGGGAATGGCACAGGGGAGAACATCTGTTTTGTGCCAAAGAGGATATCGGGGGTAGCAAGGGGCGCGAACGAGGATTATCCCGTGAGAAGGGCGCCAACCGGTTCGCCTCAGAGCTGTTGATGCCGGAGTTCATGCTCAAGAGCGCACTGAATGACTTCAGGAAATTCGACATGCGCACCGTCCGGCTTCTTTCGGACACCTTTTCTGTCAGCAAGACGGCCATGGCGTATCGCTTGGTGGATCTGGATTTCGAGCCGAGTCTCCTGGCCTCCTACAGCCGCGGCGGCCTCAACTGGTTCAAGAGATCGAAGAGCGTCGGGGAGCGATGGTTTCTGCGTCGAACACTCGACCCCCAGAGCAACGCTCACGATATCCTGCACAAGGGAGCCCGGGACGACATCTCGCTGTCTCTTATGGACGCAGACACCTGGTTCGACACAGAGGGCGCCGATCGCTATGAGCTTGCTGAGCAATCGTTCCGTGTGGGTGACGATGAGGTCATGACCTTGCTGGTCCTGAAGAGCGAATACATGATGGCGCGATGAAGTTGGCAGCTGCCAACCCCCTAACGCAAAAGCGGGGAGATGATTGTCTCATCTCCCCGCTTCCGTATTTTTCCCGCCGATCCCTGGGAAGAACGATATCCCCGCTTACCGGGAGGCCTCGTTCAACGGCGCGGCTCGGACCCACTTGACGTGCCCTAAAGCACTCCAAGCTTTATCTTTAGAGACCGCAGGGCGTATGTGCGGTCTGTGATTGACAGGTAGTTAGCAAAAGGGCCACTTCAAGTCAAGGTTTTCGACCTCTGCGCCTCTTGCGGCGCGCTCCTTTCGGCTTCTTGGCAAGTTCCCGGTCAAGAGGGCTGAACAAGCTCATCCCGCCGACTACAGAGTGCCCGTTCTCAACCAGGCACTTGGCACAAGTCGAGAGCGAAGCACCACTCCCGATGAGATCGTCGACCAGAAGAAGATCGTGGCCGATGAAGTCCTTGGCCTCCTCAGACACCCGCCATGGATGGAAGTATTGCCTGACACGCACATCGATCTCCTTCATCTGGAAGGTCTTCCCCGGCGGCGCTGTCGAGAGGCGGCCGAGCTGGCTCTTGAAGGCCTTTAGGTCGCTCTCTGGCACGGCACTGCTGTCCTTCAGGGGCTCGGCTTCCTCCAGAACCTCAGCGACGGTTCTCTTGTGGACCAAGGGCACCGGGACGTGTTCCACCTCCAGAAAGGCTGCGATCCTGGAGGCCAGGTCGACGCTCACAGAATGCCTGGAAGGGATGGCGGCGATGCGGGTTGGCTTCCACGGACATGTCCAAGCTCGGAAGATTTCGCCAGCCGTCTCCCACATGAGTCCCTTGCCAGCTTCATCAATCGCATATCCCTTCAGGTCCTTGAGGGCATAGATCAGGGGGTTCCCATCCGCTTCGGTGGTTGAGAGTCGGCGTCTCCGAAAAAGAGAAAAGACCTGCAGGTCGTCGACAGCCATTACGGTCGGATTCCCGGATAGGGACATATCCACCCCGTCATTGTGCCTCAGGTCGATGCTGACATCGAGAACGGTATCTTCGCCTTCTTCGGTCCTCTCGGTAACTACAATTCCCACGTAACTATGACTTTCTGTTCCTCAGCGACTTCTCGATAAATGATATAGCGGTAGCTATGAATGCCTGGATTCACAGCCTGCTCCAGACCTCCCGAAACAGCGCCTTGATCTCTGTGACTGCCTTCGAACTCGGCCGGTCGAACTCGGTGATTGCCTGGCCCGAAATCAGCGCCTGAATGAACGCCTTTCGCTGGCCTAGCAGGGCCTAGGCCACCGGCACGTCCGGGTAGAACTCCTGCAGCACCGCAGCGATGTCGTCGCCCTCGGGCCCGAGACCCGCGCCTGTTCCTTCTTCAGACGCCGGATCTCGGCGTCCTTCTCCGCCTCTCCCGATGACGCCTTTGCGAACTTCTTCTTCCGGGCATAGAGCGAATACGCGCTGACCCCTAAGCGCTCCGACACTTCCCTGACCGGGCTGCCCCGCTTGGTGATCCGCGCGACCGCGTCCCGCTAGAACTCATCGCTGAGCTTCTTGCTGCTCATCATGGCCTCCTTGCCTCAAAGTTCGCGAAGAAGGCGTCCACGATACACGGGGCTATTCACCGTCCCCTATCCCGTCTTCATATAGGGCGGAGCTCCTCGTAGCGTCGCAGAAAGGCGGCTCTTGCATCGTTCGGGGAAAGACCGCGCACAGTGACCGGTGCCGGTAGAATTCCCGCCTCGCTCGACCAGTCTGCGCAGCCCAGTGCCATGACTTGCTGTTGCTCGGCCGCGAGGACACGCAGGTCAGCCTCTTTGATCGTCGCCTTGGCCGCACGGTCTAGACCGAAGCGCTCGGCCACCGCGTCCTCGATCCGCTCCTCGATTTCGCGGTAGTCGGGAAGCAGCTTCTTGAGCGGTCTGGTGATGTCGCCGATGAACGCTTCAGCTGAGTCGTGGAGGAGCGCCTCAAAGGCGTATCGGCTCACCGTCTGGCTGACCAGAAGGGAGTGTTCGGCCACGGAATAGAACCCGCGGCACTGGCCGGCGTATCGGCAGACGTTAGCGAGCCCGTGGGCAATGTCGTCTATGCCAAATGTGCTCGACGACGGGTCGAGCAGGTCGAAGCGCCTCCCACTGGCCAGCATGATAGTCGGACCCTTAGCATGGTGGATCGCAAGGTTCGGGGCGAAGATGTTCATCGTCAGTGGATTGTCCTTTTGCGATGCGCTTGCCAGAAATAAGGTTGGACCGCAACCGGTCGTTCGTCGCGTAGATGGGGACTAAGCAGAGGGTAACAGGGAGCAGCTTCGCATGGAAATATTGTTCGTGATGTCGGGGCCAATTGGCTCGGGCAAAACCCGTTTCGCCGAGGCACTCGCCACGTATGGCGCGCGCCCGGTGAGCACCCGGTCATACATTCGCGAACGCAAGGGCTGCGGCGAGGGTCGCGCCGAACTTCAAGCCGCCGGAAGCGCGCTGGACGAGGAGACCGGGGGCCTCTGGGTTGTCGATGCCGTGGTCGGAGCTGACACGGCAGGCACAGAGCTGCTTCTTCTCGACTCCGCCCGGATCGCCCCGCAGGTGGAAGGATTGCGCGAGCACTTTCCCGGAAAGGTGGTTCACGTTCATCTCGAGGCATCGCCGGACGTGCTGGAGAAGCGCTACGTTTCCCGCCCCACCGCTACGCGTGAATACGCGACCTATGCGGAGGCCGCGGCGCATGGAACCGAGCAGCAGGTGGGTACTCTCGCCGAAATCGCCGACCTCGTGTTCGACACTGAGGACACGGATCCGTATGATCTAGCTGTAGCGACCATGGCGTTTGTGGGAAGGCTTCAGGAAACCCGTCCTGCCGTCGACGTGATCGTGGGCGCGCAGTACGGCAGTGAGGGCAAGGGCAACGTCTGCGCGAAAATCGCCTCGCGATACGATGGCCTGGTGCGCATCGGCGGTCCCAATGCGGGTCATCGCGTTGCAGATCCCATCTACAAGTATGTGCAGCTGCCGTCGGGTTCGATGTCGAACGAGGAGGCGCAGATCATTCTCGCCGCCGGGTCCACGATTTCGCTGCCACAGCTCATGCTTGAGATCATGGATCACAAGCTGACGGCCAATCGGCTTACGATCGATCCGCAGGTGATGGTGATTGACGATGAAGATCGCCGGATCGAAGAGGGCCGAGGTGAAGGCGATGCCCTGGACGCGATTGCGTCCACTAAACAAGGGGTGGGCGCTGCCGCGGCGCGGAAAATTCTGAACCGAGGCAAGCCCCTGTTCGGCCCATCGGTGAAGCTTGCGCGGGACGTTGGACAACTCGCGCAGTTCGTGCGCCCGGCGCGCACGGTGGTCGATCGGCTACTCCGAGAGGGCAAATCGGTATTGCTTGAGGGCACCCAAGGCACGGAGCTTTCCATCCACCACGGTCGCTACCCTTACGTAACTTCCCGCGAGACCACCAGTTCCGGTTGTATCTCTGATGCCGGAATTGCTCCTGGCGCGGTCCGCGAAGTGATTATGGTCCTTCGCACCTATCCCATTCGTGTCGGGGGCACTTCGGGACCAATGGGTCGTGTGATCGACTTCGCTACGGTCTCGGAGCGCAGCGGAGTGCCCGTCGACGAGATCGCTCGAACTGAGCGTGGAACCGTGTCCAACCGTGAACGCCGGATTGCAGAGTTCGACTGGGGTCGACTGCGCCGCGAGGCGGAACTTAACGGAGCCACCTGCATAGCCCTCACCTTCGCCGACTACATCGACATCGCCAACCGCGACGCTACCTCCTTCGGCACGCTCACGACCGAGACCCAAGAGTTCATTCGTAAGATTGAGCGCGTCTCCGGCGTTCCCGTGACGCTTGTCTCGAAGGCGTTCGCGAAGGATGGTGTGCTTGAGCGCGGTGACTGGTCGTGAGGACCGAGCAGCTTGTTGAAACCTACCCGCGCCTCTGGCACATGGCGCACGATGGCGCCTGGCCGGCGATCCGGGACCATGGCCTTATGAGCGCTCAGGCGCTCGTCGAAACCTATGGCGTTGATGCGGCAGACCGTGATCGGCTGCTCGGAACTCGTCGGCCCGCCAACCAGGCTCTGGCCGCGCCCGGTCTTCCTGGCGCGGTCGTCCGTGATCAGAAACCCATGACGGACAAGGCTCTCCTCAAGTGCCTGCAGGGTGACATGACGCCGGCGGATTGGTACCGTCTGCTGAACGGACGGACGTTCTTCTGGCTCGCGGCGGAACGCGTACGCGGTCTGACCAAAGCGCGCGCGTACAGGAACGAGCCGCAGACCGTCATCACGCTAAGAACGGCATCGCTGGTCGCAGCGCACGAGAACGACATTTGGTTGAGCCCCCTGAATAGTGGCGCGACGCTGTACGTCCCGCAGCCACGGGGTCCTGACACTTTCAAACGCATCCCGGACTTCCCTTTCGATGAGCGGGAGAAAGCAAAGAGGAAGCCGTCGAATAATGTCGTCGAACTACTCGTGGACCACTCGGTTCCGAACATCGCCGACTATGTTTTGGGCGTGCACCGCATGCGGGCCGGCGAGATTCTCGAAGAGCTCTGGCGCTCGCCGGAAGCTACGGAAGCGGATCATCCATAAGGCGCGAGCGCAAGCGGTCACCGGGTGAACGCAGCCTTTCGCGAAATCCTGGATGCGATCCCTGCCTTTCGCAGAAGATCTGCGACGTGGCTTGTGAGTCCTACGTCGCCCTTCACCAAAATGCCCTGACCGTCGCCCATGCGAGCAATCAGTTCACGCAAGGCTGAGAGCCCGTTGCTGGCGTCGAACTCCGTCCAGTCGAGTACGTCTCCCGGGACGAGGACATCTCCGTCGCTGACGCTTGTGCCCACGTGAAGTTGCACGCACCAGGCGCGGGCACCGTCGTGTACCCATTCGAACCTAACCGGTCCAAGCGCACTCCGCAGCCTTCGGTTCAGCGCCTTCACGTCCCGCAGCACGGCTTCAGGAAGCGATCCGCCAGCCCTCTCGCCGAGCATGAATCGGTCTCCCTCTCCGTTTACGCCTTCAATTACGATGTCGCCGCCGGCCGATGTGATCGCGGCTCCCGAGTGGGCCGCACGGATGGCGCTCTGTACGATCACCGAGGCTATGCGATCACCGTCGGGATCCTCGAGCGCGAGGAGGGCGTAGGGATCGGTCCAGCCCTTCACAGTCGTGAAAAGGCCGGGCTGCTGCTCGGTGGGGCAGGTCCGCGTCCATATCTCGCAGTCGCCGGTGGGCTTCCCGAAGCGGAACGGCGCGACCTTCCTCGAGATCACGAGCGTTTCAGGGACGGGCGCGCCGGTGAGCGAAGCGACGAGCAGCCCGAACGCCTTGTCCCCGATGTGCCGACTGAAGCGGTTGGGCCAGCGCGGTTCAGCACTTACTTCCTGATCCGGAGCGTTCTCATGCTCCCACAACAAAGTGTGACTTCCTTTCCACCCGCGAGGACGCGGGTGGATGCTGAATTCGGTTCTCTCGCCCGCGACGGCCTCGATGTCCGGCCGGAACCCGTAGACCGCCTCGAGCAGGCTCATCCCGAGTTCGAAGGACATAGAGGCAACTCCCGGCTTCTCCACGCAGCGGGGTGTGTCGTCGGGAGCGAACTCGAGGATCCTCCCTTGTAAAACGCCGGAGACACCTCCGTCGGAGATGTCGACGGTCTCGTTAGCGATTGTATGCAGTCCCTCACCCGTCAGTCGGAGTAGTGTCGCCAGCGCCTCGCTGGCGTCGGTCAGGCCGTATACGAACTCTCGGCTACGAGGATCGCTGGGCAGGTAGCTGCGGATGTTTATCATTCTATCGGCGCTCGAGGCGAGCAGGGTCTCCAGTGCCTCGAGTGTACTGAGGAACCGTTCGTTCGGCTCGTGTCCGCGAATGCGGGAGTAGCTCTGCTTGGGCTCGCCGCCGTCTGGGCGGAACCCCACAAACTGAGCGACGTTGCCTCGCGTGGCCAACTGATCGAGAATCATGTCTTTGTGATGCATCAGTTCCCCCTTTGCGTATTGTCACCGGTGAAGCAACGACCGTTTTCTTAGATCGCGCGGCATATTGCTGACCAGAGGTTCGTCGGCAACGTCGCAAACATCCGGATAGTCTCGCTCAGGTGCGTCGGAAACCGTGCTCCGTCAACGTCTTCTTTTGCTTCCGATCGGCCCCATTCCGGTCGTTTGATTGAAGCGGAGCAATAGTCGGTTCTCCGCCCCTAGTTTCTGAGGACATCCAGAATATCCGCTCGCTCCAACGCTCGTCGTAGCGCATGGTTCGAAACCCTCACATAGATCTCGGTGGTCCTGAGGCTGGCGTGCCCGAGCAAGGCCTGGACCATCCGGATATCGATACCTTCCTCGATCAGCAGCGTTGCGGCTGAGTGCCGGAACCGGTGTGGGGTCAGGTGCGGCTCGATCCCGAGGCGCCTGGATAGCGCCCGCAGCCGCTTGCGGAACGTGGCCGAGCGGAGCCGGCGACCTCCCGTGTTCAGAAACAAAGGTGCGGAAGAACCACTCTGCGCATAGCGAGCCTCGAGGAAGTGCCTGAGCTCTTCCTGTAACTTGTGGTTCGGCACGAAGACGATGCGCTCCCTGTTTCCCTTGCCATTCACGAGAATTTGGCTTCCGTCATGCGAGACGTCGCGGACCTTTACATTGGTCAGCTCGCTGATCCGGAGGCCGGTCACGATGAGCAGCTTGATGATCAGGATCGTGACATCGTTTTGCGAGGCTGCAATAGCGTCGTCTGCGCCCGATTTTGACCGCACAGCGAATGTGTCTTCACCCTCGTGGAGAACTGCTCTGAGGGTGTCTCGGTCGATGGGGCGCGGCAGGCGGCGCGGGATCCGTACGGAGATACGGACATCGGCAAATGGGGAGGGCAGGGCGCTGTTCCGATCTTCGCGCCAGGCGAAGTATGACTTGAGGGTCACGAGTCGCCGCTCGATGGTCGCCGGCTTGGCACCCAACGCGTCGCGCAGGTGGCGGTGGTAGGCGAGGATGTCGTCTTTCGACAGCGGGTCGCTGAGACGGTGGGCCTCGGTGAAGCGGGCAAACGTTCGCAGATCTTGGGCATAGGCCCGAAGCGTGTGATGTCCGACACCGCGCTCATCGCGGCAGTCGTTGACGAAGGCTCTGTGATCGAGGTGGGGCATGCTGAACTCCAATGTTGGGGTTCAGCCAGTTCAACACAGGCGGTTCAGCGCTCCAAAATCAACCGCTTCGGCGGTAACGATGATGGGGCGCCCTATCGCTGTCCCAGAATCTCGGCGCCCCTAAGGGCGCACTTATGCAAAGCCGCCACCTGCGGTGTCGAGATTTGCCCGAATTGACCCAGAAGCTCGACCGCTGAAAAGACGGCTGACCCGGTGGTCTATGGCGGGGCATGGGCCGGGGTCAGCAGCGGCGCGCGTCGGGATCGTCTGCGTCACGGACGAGGATAGGTGGATGGCCAGCTACCACCTCTCCGTGAAGACGATCAAACGCAGCGCCGGGCGCTCCGCCACGGCGGCCGCCGCCTACCGTGTCGGGGAGCGCATCGAGTGCCAGCGTGAAGGCCGTATCCACGATTACACCCGCAAGCAGGGCATCGAGGAGACCTTCATCCTGACCCCGAAGGATGCCCCGGATTGGGCCACGGACCGCTCCCGCCTCTGGAACGAGGTCGAGGCTTCCGAGACCCGCCGCAACTCTGTCACCGCCCGCGAATGGGAGCTGGCGCTCCCGTCCGAGATCAGCGCCGAGGACCGCTCGCAGATCACCCGCGACTTCGCGCAGGAGCTGGTCAGCCGCTACGGCGTGGCCGTCGATGTGGCGATCCACGCGCCGCACCGCGAGGGCGATCAGCGCAACCACCATGCGCACGTTCTGACCTCCACCCGCAAGCTGGAACCGGAGGGGTTCACCGCCAAGACGCGCGTGCTCGATTCCGCGAAGACCGGCAGCGTCGAGATCGAGCAGATGCGCGGATTCTGGGCCGATCTACAGAACCGCGCCCTGGAGCGGGCAGGGGAGGTCGAGCGCGTCGATCACCGGTCGCTCGAAGCGCAGCGAGAGGCAGCGCTGAAGCGGGGTGACACGCTGTCGGCCGAGGAGCTGGACCGTGACCCGGAGCTGAAGCTGGGGCCAGCGGCCAATTCCATGGAGCGTCGGGCGAAGGCGATGGCCGAGCGCCAGGGCCGGGAATATGTCCCGGTCACCGAACGTGGCGCTGTCGTCCATGCTGCGCGTCAGGCCCGTGCCGCGTTCCGCGAGCTGCGCGCGCGGCTGGACATCGCGCGGGAGGCCTACGGGGCCGAGCGGGACGCGGGGCAGGGGCGTGTCTCGGCCGGTCTGGCTGCGCTCAGGGCGGCGGCGGCGAAGGAGCGCGGCGCACGGGCCGGACCGGAGGATATGAAAGAACGTCTGGCGCGGGTCGTCGGGCGGTCAGAAGACCAGGACGACACGCCGAAGCCTGAACGCCTAACATATGCGCAGAAGCGGTTGAAGGAGATCATGGAGAAGGATGCCGGGCGCGACGGGCAAGCAGCGGTTCACAAGCTGGATGGTCATAGCGATCCTGAGCTTGGCCAGGAGGCTGGCCCCGAGGAACGCAAACCATCAGTGAACGAGCGCCTAAAGGACGTGCTGAACAAGCCGCGCGAGAAGCTGGAGATCGAGGACGAGCCGGAGCAGGAAAAGGATCAGGAGGTCGAGAAGGATCGCGAGATTGATCGGGACATCGACCGTGATCCGGGCCTCAGTCACTGACCCGCTTGATCCAAAAGAGAAGGGGGAGGGCGCGGCCCTCCCCCCTCGGGCAACCCCATTCGACGGCACCGGGTCCTCGCGCTCGCGCGCTGCGGGCCGCACCACTGCCATCGAATATCCTGAACGGCCAGGGACCGCATGAGCGCCACGTTGTTCATGCGGAAGCGACTGTGCGCCGTCAGTTCGTAGGTTCGGGTTCAGTAACACCAGAGGTGCGGGACGCCTGCCATGTCAGGCGGCGACGGGGCCTCCATGCATGCGACGGGCTTCACTGGAGAGCTCTCGCGGGAGGAAGGCGCCCATCGCCTTCGTCTCCAGAACCTCACCATCGCGCATCACCACCCGTCCCCGCAGAATCGTCATGGCGGGCCAACCGGTCACCTCCACGCCCTCCCACGGGGTATAATCCGACCCGTGTTCCATGAGCGACTGCGTGATGGTTACCTTGCGCTTATGATCCCAGAGCGTGATGTCGGCATCATAGCCCGGCGCGATTGAGCCCTTGTTGCCGAGGCCGTAGATGCGGGCGTGGTTGCTCGAGGTGAGAGCCACGAACTCATTCGCGGAAATCCGGCCTTTCTCTACCCCTTCCGACCAAAGTAGCGGCATGCGCACGGCCACACCGGGAATGCCGTTCGGCACCCAGCGGAACCCGGTGCGCGCCTTCGGGCTCGTCTTGCCGTACTCTCCCTCGAAGTAGAACGGGCAATGATCTGAGGAGAAGGTCTGGAACACGCCGGTCTGGATGCCACTCCAGATCGCTGCCCAGCTTTCGGGATCGCGGGGGGGAGGAGAACAGACATACTTGCTGCCCGAGTCGTCCATATTAAGCCCCTTGAGGTCATCGGCGGTGAGCGAAATGTACTGGGTGCAGGTCTCGCCCATGATCTTCAGTCCCCGGTTGCGGGCCCAGCGAATCTGCTCCATGGCCTCGCGCCCGGAGACATGCACGATCATGATCGGTACGCCGGTTAGTTCGGCATGGCTGATGGCCCGATGGGCGGCTTCGCGCTCCACCGACTCCGGGCGGGAGACGGCGTGGTAGTAGGGCGCGATCTTGTCCGCTTTCTCCAGCTTCTCGGTCATGTAGCGGATGGCGTCGTAGCCCTCGCAGTGCACCATGACGAGTGCGCCACACTCTCCGGCCGCGTCGAACACCTCGAGCAGTTCACGATCGTTCAGCACCATGTCGTCATAGGTCATGAAGACCTTGACCGACGTGTAGCCCTTGGCCACCAGCGCGGGCAGTTCCTGGCCCAGCACCGAGGGCGTCGGATCGGTCAGGATCATGTGAAAGCCGTAGTCGCAATAGGACTGCCCGTCGGCCTTGGCGTGATACTCGGCCACCGCATCGCGCAGCGAGCTGCCGCGCGCCTGGAGTGCAAAGGGAATGACGGTGGTGTTTCCACCGACGATGGCCGAGCGCGTGCCGGTCTCGAACCCGTCGGCCATTATCGCGCCATCGCCGGACGGCTGGTCGAGATGCACGTGGCTGTCGATGCCACCGGGCATCACAAGGAGGCCGGTCGCATCGATCTCCTCTTTCCCGCGCGGCAGGTCGATCCCCACAGCGACGATCTTTCCATTCCGCACAGCCACGTCCGCATGCGCGCGGTCGGAGGCGGTAACAACTTCACCGCCGCGGATCACCAAATCCAGATTGCTCATAACGATCTCCTTAAATCATGACATCGCCGCCATTGGGCGACAGGGTTTGTCCGCAGTAAAAAGCTCCGCCGGTCTCAGAGGCGAGCAGCAGGGCCGTTGGCGCGATCTCGTCGGGCTGGCCGAAGCGGCCGAGCGGAAGCTGGCCCTTCTTCATGTCGAGCCACGCCTCGCTGTGGGCGAACAGGAGCGGGGTTTCGACAGGGCCGGGTGCGATGCCGTTGACCATCACGTTGTGGGGGGCGCCCTCGTAGGAGAGCGCGCGCGTGAAGCCGACCACGCCGGACTTGGCCGCGACATAGGCCGTCAGGCCCGGCGCACCTTTGTAGGCAAGCTGAGAGGCGATGTTGACGATCCGGCCGTAGCCTCGATTGACCATGCCTGGAAAGAACGTCCGGCTAACGAGGAAAACCCCGCGCAGGTTGACGCCAATCATCCTGTCCCACTCTTCGACCGAGACGTCGCCGATAGGCTTGTCGCGCCCGCCGATACCGGCGCAGTTCACGAGGATATCGATGTTGCCGAGCGTCTCGGCCGCCCAGTCGGCGAGGGCCGTCACCTCGGCCTCCTGCGCCACGTCGCATTCGCGCGCATGCAGGGTTTGCCCGCGTTCGGCGAGGGCCGCCGCCAGTGCGCTGGCATGCTCGTCGTCCCCGTGGTGGCAGATGGCCACGTCGGCGCTGGCTTCTGCGAAGAGCGTGGCGATGGCCGCGCCGATACCACGGCTACCGCCTGTCACGAGCGCCTTGCGCCCTGCGAGGGAAAAGGGAAGGTCGGGGGCTTTTATCATGATGCGCCTCTTTCTGCCTTGAGCCAGTCGAAGTAGCCGCCGATCCCGTCGGCCAGGGGTATCTGCGGGCGGTAGCCAAGGTCGCGCTCGGCGGCGGATATGTCGAACAAGGCCTGGTGCATGTCGCCGGGATCATCGCCAGGGGCCACGGTGATCCCGGCGCCGGGGACCACTTGCATTACGAGCTCGGCCACCTCGCCAATCGTATGCTGGCGGCCGCCGGTGATGTTATAGCTCTGGCGTGGCAGCCTTGGCGTATCGAGCGCGAGCAACATCGCGCGGGCCACATCGTCGATGTGCACGAACTGGCGGGGAAACTCCCGTCCGTAGGGTAAAGCGTAGGGTCGGCCTGCGAGGGTTTCTTCGAGCATCGTCCGGATCACGCAAGCGGTGCGGCGGCGCGGGCCGTAGACCCAGCCAATGCGCAGGCTCACCGTGTCGACCCCGAATTGCAGCCGATAAGCGTCGAGCAAGTGTTCCGCCGAGGCTTTCGACGCGCCGTAGACACTGTCGGGCCGGAGGATCGTGTCTTCTGGAACCGGACCCGGCGGTGTCGTTCCATAGGCGGTTGCAGTCGAGGCGAAAACCACCCGCGCCCCGCCCATGTTGCGGGCCAGTTCGGCGATGTTGGCGACGCCGACGATATTAACCTGGACCATCTGGATCGGATGGTCGGCGGCAACCATCGGCCCGGAGAAGGCACCGCAATGCACGATGTGGGTAAAGGTGTAAGCGCGGGCGAGGGCGTAGAGGCCGTGAATGTCTGTCACGTCGCACTCGCGCACATCGTAGCCGTCGATCCTGCCCGCAACCCGGTCTATCGCGATCACCCTGTCGCCGCGTGCTTCCAGACGCTGGCGCACGGCATTGCCGATGAGGCCGAGGGCGCCGGTGACCAGAACGGTTTTTCCTGCCATGGCAG